>JBBQYN010000011.1:0-20123 GCA_038208655.1 Actinomycetales bacterium | reverse complement strand
GAGTGCCGAAGTGCCCGGGTTCTCGGGCGAAACAAGCCCGCAGGGCGCGTCAGAGAATCTGGGTGACGGAGGGCACGGAGGGAGCTACGGTGAAACGCCAGAAAGGACAAAAAGGCCCATTTGACAGTGCCGCGCAGTGGCTCCAATTTGCTTTCGACGGCAACGCCGGCATGGTTTCAGAGCCATATCACTCTGATATCCCCCGGCCGCGGAGCGGCTCAAAATGGGGGATGGGTACGGCGGCCGCGCCGCTGTTCCTTCACGACCCGCCAACGGCGTGTGCCTAGTTGCATCAGGCTCCGGCCTCCGTGCCGGCGCCGGGAGGCAGAAGAACCCGGCGCGGCAGTGGGGAGACTGTCGCGCCGGGTTGGGGCAGAGGTTACTCCTGGGCGCCCTTAGCCTCGATCACCATCGGTGGATCAAGGCTTAGGCAGGCGGTCGCGTGATTGCGGGATGTACCAGGCGGCGATACTGCGCCCCCAGCGCTAGCCGTTCGCTTTCAGGGTCTCGGCGGTGCCGTCGCCTTTGCTCGTGCCGTCGATGATGGTTCCCGCTTCGTGTGTGGCTGATAGTCAGCATTTCGGTTCTCTCCTGTTCTGGTGGCGGATGATGTGGTGGCCCGACCTACTTGGTTTGGGTCGGGCCACCTCTTCGGTTACGACTGGGCGGGTTCCGTGGCCGGGGAAGGGGTCCCGGTCTCCTGCTCGGACGTTCCGTCGGCGGGCGCCGTCAAGCTGGTGCGGGTCCATTCGCTGGTGCCCCAAGTGAGGTCATGGCCGATGCTGTCGGTCTCGACGTCAACGTTGGTTCCGTGCTTGTCGCCGCTTTCCCAGCTGCGGATCCGCAATGCTCCGGTGACGATCACCCGGTCGCCTTTCTCGACCGAAACAAAAAGATTGATCGCGAGCTGGCGGAACGCGCTGACGGTGTACCAGTTCGTTTCGCCGTCTACCCATCTCTGGGCTTCCTGGTCGTAGCCGCGTTGAGTCGACGCCAGTCGAAACGACGCAATATCTAGCCCTGCGCTGGTGGTCATCCGGCGCGGGGTCGTGGCGACGAATCCGGTGATGGTGATGGTGTCGGTCATAGTTTCTCTCTCCTTCGATCGAGCAGTCATTTGGCTGCTTGCTGATAAATGGAGTGGACGTACGCCGGTAGGGGAGAGGGCAACGGTCCGTGGAATACCGGACACCGCGAAGCGGAGGAGGATATGCCGCGAAAGCCGTTGAGCTCGGCGGAGCCGGTGTAAAGACTCGCCATTCAGCAAGCAGTAGAAGACCCGGTGGGGATCGGTCAGTGCCGCCGCCGGCGGCTCCGCGGAAGTGCACTCGTGATCTGCTGTCGCGATACAGACGGGATATCGGACTGGTACCCGTCTGGTGTGGCCCGGGAGTTCCCCTGATCGGTCGTTATGCGGCTGCCGACCACCAGAGACTGCTGGGGGCGAGCATGCCGTTCATCGCCCAATAGCGGGCTTGCCGATGATCCCCTCGACCGTCAGCGGCTCGGGGGTAGCGGGGCCAGCTGCGCTCACCGGGACGCTCACCAGCGAACTCGAGGGTGCGGCTCGACACGTGTAAGCGTCTGGGCCGGCGCCTGGGCGCCGTGGTCATCGTGGCCACTTCAGCTTGCCACCAAGACCAGACGTCCCGCTCGGTTCCATATCGTTCAGCTCGATCGACCAGGACGCCAGCTACTCCGAGTGCTCGAGCTGCATGGTCGCGGAGATCCCGTTTCGCTCGGGCCCATCCGTCGGGATGTTTGACGATCAGTCTGTGGTGGCGGAGTCTGCTGAGGATTGTCGCGGTGTGCCGGGGCGAGACGCCGAGGATTCGTGCGGCTGTGTCGATCGTCAGGCTGGGGAATTGGCGCAGCGTTGCGTACACCTTGCCAGCGAGGTGGCCAAGCCCTGCCCGCGTGAAGAGATCATGGCGCTGATCGGTCAGCCGCTCCTCCAGTGTCGTGACCAGATCCGCGCGGACTGTAAAGAGTTCGGTAGGGGGGCGGGGGTTATGTAGTGGTTGTGACCGGACTGTGTTGGGGGCTGTGGAAAAGTTGGGGGTCAATCGCCATTCGGCGGCGTTGGCGCCGTCGCTGGTGGTGACGCGGTGGATGAAACCGGCTGCTGAGAGGGCGGTGAGGGCGTCTGCTGCGGTCGTGCGGCCGAGTCCGCTCATCAGGGCCAGGTCGCGGATCGAGGCCGCGACGATCCGTTTTCCGGTCTGCAAGGTGAGGTAGGCCAGGGCAGTGAGGATCGTGCGCTGGGACAGCGCAGCTTCGGTCCGTCCCCATCGGCCGGGAGAGGCCCGGAGACGCCCCATAAGCGTGTCGACGTCGTCGACGATGGCGCTGAGTTCCGTGAGGTCGCGGGGCTTTCTCTCGGCCGGGAGCGGGCGTTGCACGGCGGCATACTGTTGGGCTTTGTCCCATTGCCGCTCGAGGCGGGCGCGGGCCTCGGCCGCGCTGCGCGGTCGGCGGCTGCCGCGGCCGGTGTTCTTCGTCCGGTAGTGCTCCATACCGGGTGCAGTTGCGGCAGCGTGCTCTACGTCGCGGAACGTCCAGCCGGCGTTGGCTGCGGCGAGCAGGCACATGAACCCGGTCCAGCTGGGATTACCCCCACCATCGATGGTTGCCATATGGGCGGTCCCGGCCCGGCTGAGGGTCCGATGGGCCTGATGACGGTCATCGACCGGCCCCGAAGGGGTCGTGTCAGCGGCACGGAGCGCTGGTTTGCGCTCGTCAAGCACCGCAGTGAGCCGGTCCAGGTCCTCGCGGGTCGTCGACGGAGCGGTGAGGGCCTCCAGCTGACCGGAGAGAACTGTGGAGCGGCTGCCGTCGCGGTGTGGAGACAATGGGGGGCGGGCGGCGCCGGTGCGGCTGTTGTGCAGCATGCCGTGGTCGAGGGTGCGGTAGTTCGCCCTGGCGGCGCGCGCGAGCGCGGCCACCTGCTCGGCCGGCGCAACATCTTGGAGGGTAAGCCAGATGTGTCGGCCGCCGGTGCCGGAAGACTGGCACACGACGTGCAAGATTGCGAGCTCGTCGAGGACGCGCGACAAGACGTCGCTCTCGTCGATGGCTTGTTCCATCAGCTCGGCGTCGATCCCGTGGCGGTCTTTGCCGTCGAAGTCGAAGCAGATTGCGCGGAAATGGCCAGTGTTATCGGTGAGGTTCATCGCCCACGGTGTTGTGGGGGAGTGCGGTCCGACCCGGTGTGAGCTGGGGTAGCTGTTCTCGTCCAGTCGCCCATAGGCGTCGCGTTTCATCACCCGCACCTGATCGCGGGGACTGAGCCGACGGGTCAGTTCCCACGCGATCTGCAACTCAGCAGACACGCCGGGGGGAGATTCTGTGGCGCGAATCTCGTCATGGACGTCGGTATCGGTTACTATGGGGTCATCCGTTCCGGAAGATTGTTTCTGGGTACGGCAAAGGCTCCGGTTCATCCGGATCTTTTGATTAGCTCGAACCTCGTCAGCCGGCAAGCAAGAGAAGGTTTGAGCTACGAATTTTGAAAGGCCCGTCGCGAAAGCGGCGGGCTTTTTCGTTTAAGCGACGTCTGAGATCGGCAACTCCATGTGTTGAATCGGGGTGGGGGTCTTGGGGGCGTACTGGGGCAGGTCGAGGTCCTGGGCGAGCAGTGTTGCGAGGTAGTCGCTCATGGACATTCCGAGCTGGTCTACTCGTGTTCTCGCCGCTTCCGCCAACGCGGACGGAGGCCGCGTGCCAAGGAGCTCGCGAGGTCCTTTGGACTTCCTTCCACCATTTGTTGTACGCATGGCTCTACCCAACCGCTGACGTGTAACAGTTACGGGACGTTGGGTCGGCGTGTCGCACACTAAAGCTCCCGAATATTCTGATTGCTCGTCTCTCGGAGCTTCTCTCGGACGTGAGTTTTACGAATGATCCATCGGCCGGTCACGTGGTAGGCGGGGATCTCACCGGCATGGAGCCACCGGTAGATGGTCTCTTTCGATTTGCGGAACAGGACCATGAGGTCCTGGTAGGTGAGCTCCTCCGGGTAGCTGGCGAGGACATCAACTTCTGCCGCTCGGTCAACCGGGGCCTGGTTACTGGTGGACTCGAGCCAGGAACGGACTTCCGCTTTGAACACAATCCAGGAGCCTGCGATGTAGTGGGCGGGGATGACGCCGTTTTGCAGTCGGGAGAATGCGGTGGGTCGGCTGATGCGGAGAATTGTTTGCATTTCCGCGACAGTGAGGGTCTGGGGGTAGGGATCCCAGTAATGGTCATCGTCGATCATGGCGGTGTTCGATTCCTCGGGAGTCTTCGGCAGGAACGCAAAGAAGCGGTCATACGGGGTTGAGCTGGCAGGTCCGGTGTCGCGCAGGGTGGCGGGGGAGGGGTGTCCTGCATTATCCCAAGGTCCATGCCCCCAACC
Organism: Actinomycetales bacterium; assembly: GCA_038208655.1. Taxonomy (GTDB): domain Bacteria; phylum Actinomycetota; class Actinomycetes; order Actinomycetales; family Microbacteriaceae; genus Cryobacterium. Next base: position 15,724 of record JBBQYN010000011.1, on the reverse strand, counting down.
GCGGGCATACGCTAGCCGATTTGCTGATGGGTGCAGCCGCTGGGTCGGGGTGCGTGTGGAGGCCGCTTGCCGGCAATGCAGCCGGGAACCGGCATTGTTAACCAGGCGGCTAGGGATTGCGATGGTGCTCATTGGTCTGACCTCTGGGTGCAGGTGTCATCACACAGGGTGCTGCCGTGCAGGGCGTAGAACTCTTCCGGGTCGACGAACCCGGATACCGGCGCCCCGAGAGTCTGTGACTGGGTGAGCCCGGCGATTTGCGTGTCGGTGGTTCCCTCGATGTTGATGCGGAGGTCGAGGTGGCATCCGGTGGATGGTCCCTCGCTGCCGACAAGCGCAATCGGTTGGCCAGGTGTGATCGTGTCTCCGACCTTCACGGCCACATCGGCCAGTTTCATGTGGAGGTAGGAGACGGTGTACCCGGCGGTGGCTTTGATCGACACTTGGTAGCCCGCAACGAGGGTGACTGTCCCGCCGGTGATGGCCATGATCTGATCGCCGCACGGGTTCGGGGAGTGCTGCAGGTCCACGGCAGGATGCCAACTGCTGGCACCGGCGGTGGGGCGGACGCGGGGCCCGTAGTCATCGGTCATGGTGTAGCCGGGGCTGAGCGGCATGACGAGGCTTCCGCTGGCACATCCGCCGCTACCGCCGGACAGGGCAGTGACGACCTCGTCGGCGTCGGCGAAGTAGTTCTCGTAGTGGAACGGGTCGGCGTTGCCTTGCACTCGGTGGGCGGCGATGGTCGGGGCAAGTTGTTCCCAACCAGCGACCTTGGTGAGGGCGGTAAAGAAGTTGGTGGCGCTGATGGCGGGGTCCATCCGGTCCGTGTAGCTGCCCCACGCACCGTTATCGCGCTGTTGAAACAACCCGCGACTGTCCGGCCCGGCAGCGTCACCGTTGTCGAGGACTTTCAGCCCCGATTCACCCATCGCCGTCATCACAGCGATCACTTGCGCGCCGCGATTCACACTGAGCGTGGAGCCGGCGTTCATGATCAGCGCGGCATTGCTGAGCTGGTCGCCGCCGTAACCTGCGACGGGCTCTGTGGGCACGTTCGCTGTGTCGACTATCGCCGCCTTGCCGGTGCAGGAAGCGGAGGCGGGAGCGGCTGTGAAGAGGATCACGAGGGTGAACAGGACACCGATCAGTGCGATCGGTATTCCGATGAGGATCAGCGCCCCTTTGCCCTTCCTGGTGGCGCCCGTGGTGGTGTCGCTCATGATGCTCAGCCCTGGGCGGGGCGGATCCGTTCGGCCAGCCACGGCGCTGACACGTCAGTGCGGGTGAGGGTGACGTTGTAGGGGCCGGCGTCCGTGGGGACTTCAACGATGAGGGACACATCCGTTGATGCCGCCAGGACCCGTCCTGTCCCGGTGACGCGGGTGACCGGGATTTCTGCGGGATCGGTGGCGGTGTATGCCTCGTAACCGGTAGGGCTAAGCAAAGGGGTCATCTGCTGAAGCCAACCGGCGGCATCGAGGGTCGGTTGTCCGAAAGTCACGACAACTTTTTTGGCGGCGGTGACCGCGCCGGCTTGTGTGTCGGTTCCGGCCTCGGGAACGGGTATCACTGTGCCCTCGTCAGAGGGCAGCTCACGGCCGTCATCTTGTCTCGGCGGTGTAGGGCTGCTCGAGCTGGTGGGTAGCGCCCCGTCGGAGGGCTGGGTGCTAGGTGCCGGCACACATCCGGTGAGCGCGACTGTGACAACAACGGCCGCGGCCGCGAGTTGAGTGGTGGTGATGGGCGGTTTCATAGCCCGTCCGCGACAGCGGCGGAGACGTGCAGCCATGCTTCGCGGGTTTCCGCTAACAGTGCCTGGTAGTTCAGGGTACCGCCGTCGACTAACGCGGGGCCAGCCCGGGTGAGGGAGGCGAAGTGTCCGTGGAGCCTTCGGTTCAGTTGGCTGTCGGCCACTTTGCTGGCATCGGCGCCGGTGATGGGCTGCACCATTCCGTTGATGGTGACCGTGCCGGTGTCACCACTGACGATGACGGCATCGATCGTCGGAAACGTGGGGATCTGGTCGGTCATGACACGCCTTCCAGAGCTGGTTGGGCGGGGTGCGCTGCGGCGGCGTTATGGTGCGCGACGAGATATGTGCGCAGCTCCTGCCGGGCGATGCGCCAACTCGTCCCGATCTTCACACCCGGAAGCCGGACCGCCGGGTTCGCGTGGATCAACAGACCTCGGACAGTACGCGACTCGACACGAAGCACCGCCGAAATCTCGTCCACTGTCAGCATTTCGCCGAGAGTGTCGAGCATTGAATCGGGCCACCCCGCCGGAGATGTCGTGTCATCCATCTGGTCAGCGTAACCGAAACAACAGTCTTATGCGTATAACTCGGTAATACTTCGTATAAGCGGGGTATGTTATGTCAGGGTTGTCTGGTGTCACGCGAACTGGGGTAGACCGACATGTTCATTTGATTGACGGTAGCGCATCACAGAATGGCTGAACATCAACATCAGGGGGAGGGCCCAATGACCAACACGAACCCGTGGCTCACCGTGGCGGAGCGGGCGGCCACAACTGAGGTGGCACCACGGGCACGCCGCTCAGCGCAGACAGGCGCATCGGTACCGCAACCAGGCGTCCCGGTTCCCGACATCGCAGACCGCCTACCGCGCCGCGACACCGCATGGCCCGCCGCCTTGTGGTGGCTCGGCGTGCATGGCGGGGCCGGCGAAACAACTCTCGCCCGACTGACATCTGGCACACAAACCGCGAATCACGCATGGCCCATCCCCACAGCCCCGGGGACAACTCACCGGGTAGCGCTAGTAGCGCGCAACAACTATTCCGGGCTCATGGCAGCACAACGCGCGGCGACCGAATGGGCCTCCAACTCTTTCGGCGACAGCGTGCAACTCGTCGGCCTTGTGCTCATCACCGACGCCCCAGGTCGCCGACCAAAAACCCTCCGCGACCTCGAGCAGGTCATCGCGGGCGGCGTGCCACGGGTATGGACCCTGCCATGGGTTGAAGCATGGCGGATCGCCGAGACACCGCTCGATACTCCGCTGCCGAAAAAGTTCCATCAGCTATTCGCGGACCTGTCCCTCACCGCAACGAGCATTCCTACCTGCAATTGAAAGGCCCACCCATGTCACTCGCGTTCGCCACCACACAGGTGATCACAGCCGCCAGCCTGTTAGCGCTGCCAGATCCGGAACCAATAGCCCCACCCGGATTCGAAGCAGTCAGCATCATCCTCGGATGGGCGAAATGGGTCGGCCTAATCGCCGCAATTCTCGCTCTCATCGCCGTCGCAGTCATGTTCATGTTCAACTCACGCCGCGGAGAAGGCGGCGAACACATCAAAACATTCGTCTCGATCCTCATCGGCGTCATGATCATCGGCGCAGCAACAGCCCTCGTCGGATTCATTTCCGGCGCATAGGTCCCCGGGCAAACCTCGAAGGAGTGACACATGACCACCACCGACGCTCAAGGTCCGTTTAGGAAACCGCAATTTATCGCGGCCGCAATCGTCATTGGCGTTATCTTCGTCGCGGGAGCGATTGTGCTTGCGATGTCACTATTCGGAGCCGGTAATGAAAGCACGGCTCCAACACCCGGCCCGGTTGCTTCCGTGTCATCGTCGCCGCCTGCGGATGCCACTGACGCGAGCATCTGCGGCCTTCAAGGTTTTGAGGAGAAGAGCACGCTGACGGCTGCACCGGACGCGGGTTGGGAGCTCGTTGGGACAGTTGCTGCCCCGACCGCTCCTGCGACAGCCGGCCCTGGAAACGTCGAAGGTGGCATTCGCACCTGTTATGCGCACACAGCCGAGGGCGCGCTTTATATGGCTATCAATTTCGTTGCGATGGGTACTGATGCGTCGCTTTATCCTCGGTTGTCCGAGCTGGTGGCACCGGGGCCGGGTCGAGTGGCGTTGGAGGAAGCAAGTGACGCTCCCTCCTCCACTGGTGCACGTGCACAAGTTGCGGGCTACGCAATCTCCGCGTACACCGCCGATGCGGTGACCGTTGATATTGCGCTGAATTACTCGGACGGCTCATTGGTGAGCGTGCCGCTCAAGCTCGTCTGGGCAGAGAACGACTGGAAAGTCCAAACCACGGACTCCGGCGAGCTCCCACTTTCTCCTGCTCCTTTACAAAACCTGGGCGGATACACGCCATGGTCGGGAGCTTAATATCACAATGACTTCAATGGCAGCAGCGGGAGGATGCGCGCCCCTGGACATTGTCTGTGGGGGAGGGGAGGTCATTGGCGGTGTCGTTTCGCAGGCGTCGAATGATGCGATTCAGGAGCTCACGAACCGTGTGCTTGAGGGCTTTGGTATGGCGATGGCGAGCCTGGGGACTATCTGGGTTAGCGTGCCAACGCCGGTACTGGCCGCGGGTGATGCGTCGAGCGCTGGTCTGGGTGCGCCTCCCGGCTCTAATGCGTTCACCACGATCTTGAGTTACGTGACTTTTATCGGGTTGGCGATCGCCATTTTGTCGATTATCGCTCTGGGTGCGTTGATCGCTTTGCGGAGCCGCCGGGGTGAGGGGTTCCGTCACATCGGCACTCTCGGTGTGGTGTTCATCGCGGTGATCCTCATCTCGGGTGCTTCAGCGCTGGCGAGTGCTCTGCTTGGCGGTTCCGCGCCGGAGGGGTCCTCCACGGCTGTCGGGTTTCTGCAGAATTCGCTTTGGTATTACGTTGGCGCCCTGGCGGTGCTCTCGATTCTTGTCGGTGGTATTCGGATGGCGTGGGAACAACGTGCCCAGCCTGGTAAGGAGCTGCTGCAGTCGCTGATCACTCTCATCGTGGTGTCAGGCACAGGTCTTGCGGTTGTCACTCTTGCGGTGATCGCTGCGGACCAGTTCTCGGTGTGGATCTTGAACAACGCGACCAGCTGTGATGTGTCAGCGGCGGGGGAGTCCAACTGCTTCGGCACCAATGTGACGGGCATGCTATCTATCACCGCGGCGTCCCCGATCGGACTCATCGGGGTGTTGATCCTGGGATCGATTGCTTTGCTGATGGCTTATGTGCAGGTGGCGTTGATGGTGGTCCGTGGTGGGCTGTTGGTCATCCTCGCCGGTGTTCTCCCGTTGACGGCGAGTTTCACGAACACGGGGATGGGGAAGCAGTGGTTCGGGAAGGTCGTCGGGTGGACGATCGCTTTCGTTCTCTACAAGCCCGCCGCTGCCCTGATCTACGCTGCCGCATTTCAGCTTGTCGGCACTGACGCATTCCGGCAGGACGGTGGTGGGATTTACTCGATCCTCACTGGCATCGCTTTGATGCTGATGGCTTTGATCGCTCTGCCGGCGCTTTTGAAGTTTGTGGCTCCGATGACCGGTGCTGTTGCCGGCGGTGGGATGGCCGGGATGGCTTTGGCCGGTGTTGCAGGCGGTGCGGCCGGGGATCTCGCGACCGGCGCGATACGGAGAGTGAGCAGCTCGGGTGGAGCCCTTGCCTCGGGTGGCGGTGGTGGCTCTGTGACGTCCGCGCCGAGTGGCGCGGCCGCGGCAGGGGGTAGCTCTGCCGCCCAGACCGCAGGCAGAACCGCGGCAGCGGGCGCGGGTGCCAGCGCTTCGGGGGCTGGCGTGGCTGCAGGCAGCGGCGCGGCGGCTGGCGGCGCTGCCGCTGCGGGTGGAGCTGCTGCGGGTCCTGCGGCACCGGTCCTTATCGGCGCGAAAATGGCCGGCGATGCGGCCGTTGGTGCAGCGAAAGCCGCGAGGGGTGCGGCGCAGTCCGCGGTCGATGACTCAACCGGGCCTAGCGGCTACTAAGGAAGCGATATCTGATGAGCACACACATCGCGGAGAGCGCACCCCGCAGCTATGGGAACTGGACGAAACCGAAAACTGCGGGCCTTCTGGGCTTAAGTGCGATTGGCACCGCGGTGCTGTTCGTCGGTGCCGGGTTCGCGGTCATCATCACGATGACGTCGAACATTCTGAATGGCATCATCACGGGATTCATTTTCGGGTTGTTCCTCCTTGCCGTGGCGGCAAAGGACAAGCACGGTCAGAGTTTGCTGGTGCGGGCGACAACCCGGTTGGGATGGATGATGACGAAGGCACGTGGCAACAACGTCTACCGGTCGGGTCCGCTCGGCCGAGCGGAGTGGGGCACAGCGCAGCTGCCCGGTCTCGCGGCAGGATCCCGCCTCACCGAGTGGAGGGACAGCTACCAGCGTCCGTTCGCGCTCCTGCAGGTTCCAAGAACCTCTGACTACACCGTGGTGATCGGAACCGAACCCGATGGGGCCGCTCTCGTGGACCGGGAACAGGTTGATGTGTGGGTGGCCGAATGGGGTATGTGGCTTGCGAGCCTGGGTGATGAACCAGGTATCGAGGCGGCGTCGGTCACGATCGAGACCGCCCCTGACACGGGTACACGGCTCCGCCGCGAGGTCGAGAGCCGTATCGATCCGGACGCACCGGAATTTGCACGGAATATCCTCCGGGAAATCGTCGATACCTACCCTGCCGGTTCGGCGACGATCAAGGCGTACGTCGCCATCACGTTCAACGCCGCCGCCCGTACCGGCGGGAAGAAGCGCACACCGGAGGAGATGGGGCGCGAGCTCGCGTCCCGGCTCCCTGGCCTCACCCTGGGCCTTTCTGCCACCGGAGCGGGCGCATGCAAACCGTTGAGTGCACAGGAACTATGCGAGGTTGTCCGGGTTGCGTACGACCCGGCCGCGGCGCGGCTGATCGACGAAGCGAACGCTGCGGGGGAGGTGCCTGAGCTGTATTGGCCGGAGGTCGGCCCGACCGCCCATCAGGCGAACTGGGACAGTTACCGGCACGACTCGGCCCTATCGGTGACCTGGATGATGTCCGGAGCCCCACGCGGGAACGTCCCCTCGAGCGTCCTCGCCCGCATGCTTGCGCCGCACCGTGACGTCGCCCGCAAACGTGTGACGCTGCTGTATCGGCCGATCGATGCGGGCAAGGCTGCGGCGATCGTCGAGTCCGATGTGCGAGCGGCATCATTCAATTTGCAGTCGACGAATAAGCCGACAGCGCGCAGTATGACGTCGACCCGGGCGGCTCTGGCGACCGCGCAGGAGGAGGCATCCGGCGCGGGGCTTGTGAACTTCGGCCTGCTGGTCACAGCAACTGTCATCGACGCAGCGCATGAAGCCGACGCCACGGCAGCGATCGACAATCTTTCCGCGACTGCCCGCCTCCGCTTGCGGGTGGTGCATGGCTCTCAGGATTCGGCATTCGCCGCGGCGCTGCCGCTCGGCCTGGTGCTGCCGAAGCATCTCCTCGTTCCCTCAGAAGTTCGGGAGCAACTGTGACCGCGATTGCTGCCGTGCCCTCGGCATGCACGACGAACGGAGAATGACCATGCCTGCCATCGAGTCGAACAGTCGTCGGCTGGCGAGGACGCGCCCTCGGGAGCTCGCGCCGGCAAAGCCCAGCAAGGCGGACAAGAAGGCGGAGCGCGAGAAACGCCCCGCCATTCGGCGTCCAGGGCCTCGCGGCTGGCTCGGCCGCGCACGCGGCAACGCATCCGTCATTCAGCCGGTCGACGAGTGGCGTGGCACCACCGTGCAGGTGTGCGGGTTGCACCCGTTCTCCGTCGGCACCGGAACACCGATGATCGGTGTCCCGCTCGGGCTGCAGCTATTCACCGGCGCCACCGTCTGCGCTGACCCGATCTCCTGGTTCCAAGACGCGGGGCTCATCTCGAACCCATCGGTGTTCGTTTTGGGCCTGCCAGGGCTGGGTAAGTCGACGCTGATCCGGCGGATGGCAGCCGGCGGCGCCGGCATGGGAAACCTGCCCCTGATCCTCGGGGATCTGAAACCCGACTACGTCGACATGATCAACGCCCTCGGCGGCCAAGTCATCACCCTCGGCCGGGGCCGTGGGCATCTGAACATCCTCGACCCCGGAGAGGCCACCGAAGCCGCCGAACGGCTGCGCCAGGCCGGGAAAGAAACTGAGCGACAGCAGGTCCTTGCCGACGCACACGGAAGACGACACACCATGGTGTCGGCACTGTTGACAATCCTCCGCAAGAAGCCGATCGATGAGAACGAGGAAACCGTCATCGACCGGGCACTGCGCGTGCTCGATTCACGAGGCGGCGGGATCCCCGTGCTTGGGGATCTGCTGCGGGTCATTCAGGAAGCCCCGGACGAGCTGCGAGAGGTGGTTCTCGACAACGGCGATATGGCCGTGTACCACGCGGCCACTGCTCAGCTGCAGAAGTCGCTGATCAGCCTCACCACCGGCGGGCGGCTCGGCGAAGTATTCGCCCAGCAGACTGATGTGCCGATGAGACGGGACCGCCCAGTCGTGTACGACGTGTCGTCGGTTGATGACTCGGATACCGACATGCAGGCGGCGATCCTCCTCGCCTGTTGGTCTGCCGGGTTTGGAACAGTGAACATCGCCAACGCCCTGGCCGATGCGGGCCTTGAGCCCCGCCGGCACTACCTCGTCGTCCTCGACGAGCTGTGGCGGGCATTGCGCATCGGGCACGGGATGGTCGACCGTGTCGACGCCCTCACCCGGCTGAACCGGCAACGAGGTGTGGGACTTGCGATGATTTCCCACACCATGAGTGACCTCCTGGCGCTTCCCAGCGAATCGGATCGGATGAAAGCGCGCGGATTCGTCGAACGTTCCGGGATGGTCATCGCAGGCGGTCTCCCCGGAGCTGAGATGCACATGCTCACCAGCGCCGTCCCGCTGTCCAGGGCCGAACAGGACCTGCTGACGTCCTGGCAAGATCCCGGCGCATGGGATGCCGGCGCCGGCCGGGAGGCTGAACCCCCAGGTCGCGGAAAGTTTCTCATCAAAGTCGGCGGGCATCCCGGGATCCCCGTGAAGGTGGAGCTGATCGAATCCGAACGGGCCATCAACGACACCAACAAGCTGTGGCACGCCCAAACCTCATTTCCAGAACCGAACGAGTCCAACTCCGTCATCGGCCTCGAGGGAGCCGCCGACATAGGGCGCGAGTTCGGACTTGACGTGAACGACGCCGCGCTCGAGGAGGGTGCCGCGTGAGCGCATCAAATCGGCGGAATCAGAACGCCATCGACGGGCAGACGATCCTCATGATCGTTGCACTAGCCCTCGTGACCGTCGTACTCGGGAGCAGCTGGCTGGCGGTGACGTGGGGGTCAACCCTCGACAGGCTCAACCCGGACCTACCGAGCGATCCGTTCGCACTGTTCTTCGGCCTTCTCGGCGACGAGGTCACCTGGCCGGGATCTGCGACCTGGATTCTCGCCATCAGCCTCGCCGTGGTCGCGGTTGTTGGGAGTCTGATCGCGGTCGTTGCGGTGCGGGCTCGTCGACGACGGAGCAACGTCGACGGAGCAGCGGCGTACATGGGCCGTGGCCGGGACCTGCGGGCCATGTCGAAAAGCGGCGCGAAAGCGACCGCCGCACGGCTCGGAGTCACCGGCTGGCTCGGCGTCCCGATCGGGGTGACCGTTGCCGGGAAGCGGCCGCTTTACGGGTCGCCGGAGGACATGCATGTCGATATTTGGGGTCCCCGGACCGGCAAATCGACCAGCCGCGCCATCCCGGCGATCCTGTCCGCACCGGGGCCGGTGCTGACGACCTCGAACAAGCGTGATGTCCTTGACGCTACCCGTGACATCCGCGCTACACACGGCCGGGTGTGGGCGTTCGATCCGCAGCGGATCGCGCTCGAGGAGGCCACCTGGTGGTGGAACCCCCTCAGCTACGTCACCGACGATGTGAAGGCAGCAAAACTCGCCGAACACTTCGCTACCGCATCACGTGCCGGTGATGCCCGGGCGGATCCCTACTTCGATAACGCCGGCCAGGACCTCCTGGCCGGGTTTCTCCTCGCCGCCGCCGTCGCAGGACTCCCGATCACCAAAGTGTTCACCTGGACGACCACGCCGGGCGATGAGACACCGGTCGATATTCTCCGAGCGCACGGGTATGACCAGATGGCCGATGCCGTCGACGGGCAAGTGAACGGTGAATCCCGCAGGCGCGACAGTGTCTACGGGACCGCGGCGCAGATGGCGTCCTGCCTGAAAGTCCGCGCGATCGCGCACTGGGTGACCCCAGTGGGCGACAACATGGCGGGGGACCGACGACCGCAGTTCAACCCACACGACTTTGTGCAGAGCAGTGACACCCTCTACAGCCTCTCCAAAGAGGGAAAGGGCACCGCTGGCCCCCTGGTCACCGCGCTGACCGCGGCGACCGTGGAAGCGGCGGAGGAGCTCGCGACCACCCAGCCGGGCGGGCGGTTGTCCACTCCGCTACTCGGTGTCCTCGACGAGGCCGCGAACGTGTGCCGTTGGCATGCTCTCCCGGACCTGTACTCGCACTACGGTTCCCGCGGCATCATCCTGATGACGATCCTGCAGTCCTGGTCGCAAGGCGTCGAGGTGTGGGGCCGGGACGGGATGCGCAAACTCTGGTCGGCGTCGAATATCGCCGTCTACGGCGGCGGGGTGAAGGAACCAGAGTTCCTCGGTGAGCTGTCCCAGATGATCGGAGACTACGACAAGCACACCACCTCAAGGAGCATCGGCCGCGGATCCCGGTCGACGTCTCATCAAGTGCAACGTGAACGCACCCTCGACGTCGCCGACCTCGGCGCTCTGCCCCGCGGGCGCGCGGTCGTGTTCGCCTCCGGTGCCCCGGCGACGTTGATCGAGACTGTGCCGTGGATGACAGGGCCATACGCGTCCGCGGTTCGGGCATCAATCGCCGCTCACGACCCCGCCAACCGGTTCGCTGCACCGGTCGTCGCGGCGAGTGGCCCAGCGCCGGCGGAAGAGCCCGCGGACGACGCCGCGCCGCGGCACGAGGATGACCGGTGAGTGAGTTTGACGACTTCCGCGATGACGACGAGCGTTCAATAGAGGCAGCAGATCAGGCCCCTGAACTGTTCTACGGCTCAGCCGACGAGTTCGTGCGCGAGCGCCTGATCCACATGTACTCCCGCCGCGTCGGCCCCGGTAATGCCGGCTTCCGATGGGCAGCTGATTGGTGGAACTATCCCGAGGCGCTGGCCCGGATCGACGCTCTTTGGCGCGCGTGGGAGCATCTCCGACTGGATGGTGCCACCGGCTCCAGCGTCTGGTGGATCGAACATGCCGACCATCACATGCCGATCCTGATGAGCACGGAGGGCCCATTCGCGAAGTCCGAAGACTCGAACAAGCCCGGGGAGCCTCTGCCCTACACCGCACCTCCAAAGGGGCTGTTTCCTGACATGCGGGAGAATTGATGGCATGAGTAGCGCCGCCGTCAGCCTTTCGCCCGCGCCGGGAGTGAGGTGTTGCCGGGCGAGCCGGTCCCTCCATGAGGGACCGTTCCTGTGGCGTTACGCATCGGAGTCCCCCCACTCCGACGATTAGCCCCGGTTCTCATGCTCGTCTTTCCTCGGGCGATACAGCCGTGGCTTTTTTTGTTCGTTCCCGGCCACGTCCCTGCAACCCGCACTGTCTCCTTGGTCCCTGCTCGGCGCGCTAACGGAGTTACGCGTCGGGGTCGTGGCCGAGCATTTTGAGCAGTTCCCGGAGGGAATGCGCTACTTGCTCGTACCCGTGTTCATAGAAAAGTGGTGTCAGCTCGTGCAGGCTGGTGCCGTCGAGTTCGTGGAGCATGTCAACCGTTTCGAGGATGAACGCCTCGACTTCAGCGGGTGGCGTCCCGGGCCAGCATGCGTCGCTCCGTGAACTCATCGCGTTCCATCCAATCCATTGGTTCATCAGATTTGGGCGAGTTTCGTCCCGGCCCTGCCATCACGCGGCAACCAAAGATGATCCCGCCGGTGACCAGCCGCACAAGGTCCGCATAACCGCCGGGATCCTGTTGCCTGGCGGCAGAAATGCCGGTGCGTGCAGGTATGGTAGTGCCCAAGCTCACAAGACTCACAGATACAACAAGACTCACAAGATACACACACACTCACAAGGGATCCACTGTGGAGAACCCATTCCGTCCTTCAGCCGGCGCGACACCACCCGAGATCATCGGCCGTGGCGGCCTCCTCGACGAGTTCGCCTACGGTCTACGCCTGGGATCCGGGGCGCCGGGGCTTCTGACCATTTTCACCGGCGCCCGTGGCATCGGCAAGACCGTCATGCTCGGTGCCGCCCACGACATGGCTAGAGAGAACGGCTGGGCCGTGATCTCCGAGACGGCCACCGGTGGCTTCATGGGCAGGATCGGTGAATCCATGCGCCAGCTGGCTGAAGAACTTGGCAACGGGCCGCAAGGACGCAAGATCATCGGTGTCTCCGCTGCCGGCTTCAGCCTCACGACCGAGCTCCCGCCCGAACGCCAGGTCGCCTGGCGGAACCTCGCCGAAGAACTCCTCCGGCTCCTCCAGAGCCGTGGCACGGGCCTGGTCATCACCGTGGACGAAATCCACGCAGCTGACCGTACCGAACTGGCCCAGCTGGCCGCTAGTGTCCAGCACCTGATCCAGGACCGCCTTCCTATTGGGCTGGTCTTCGCTGGCCTGCCGGCCGCGGTGTCGGATCTACTCAACGAAGGCGTGGCGACGTTCCTCCGCCGCGCCGACAAGATCGATCTGCATGCGGCCACGGTCCGGGACGTGGAGGCGTCATTCGCCGAGACGTTCGCGGCGGCCGAATTCACCATCTCTCCAGCCCTCGTCCGGCAAGCCTCCGAAGCCACCGGAGGATACCCATTTCTCATCCAGCTGGTCGGCTACTTCCTCTGGCGGGAAGCCGAAAAAAACGAGGGCACCCCCGACGAGGACGCTGTCGGTAGGGCCATTGATGCCGCCCACCGGCGAAACGCACGCACCGTAATCGAGGCTGCTCTCTCCACCGCCTCTCCCAAAGACATGGACTTCTTGCACGCCATGGCCAAAGACACAGGGCCGTCGTCTACCGGTGACATCGGGCAACGGCTGGGCGCCAAGACAAACCTTGTCGCCAACTATCGGACACGGCTCTTGGCCGCCGGCCTCATTGAGTCGGCCGGATACGGCAAAGTCGACTTCGCCATCCCCGGCCTACGCCGCTATCTCAGTTCCAAGCCCTCGGGCTAAGCCTCAATCCACCGGACCGCTTTGGTGAGCCGGAGCGCTTCGGTTTGATCTGAGGTTTCTGGCGGTGGGCATGGTGATGCGGCCGACCTTGCTGTCGGTGATGTTCCTGGTCCGGTTGCGCTCTGGGGCTGGGCGGTCAGATGGTGACTGTTCGCGGCGGCCCGCAGGCTGCTGCGAACAGCTCTTGCCATCCGGCTTCCCATGGCCAGCTGGTCGGGAGGTGCAGGACGATCTTCCGGGCCGAGGTCGAGATGCGGGCCGGGATGCTGATGAGTTTGCGGCGGATGGTGCCGCTGCGCGCTTTGCCGAGCTTGGTGCCAGCGAGGGTGCCGACCGCGCGGGAGAGGTTGAACGCGATCGTGGCCAGCACCAGCCAGGCGGCGTTCGCGGTGAAGATCCCGGACGGCAGGTGCGCCAGCGCACTGTCTTTCAGGTCGGCGTTGACCTGCTCGATGATCGCGTGCTGCCGGTGGGTTTTATCGGCCGTGACGGTGTCCAGGTCGCTGGTGGTGAAGAACGCGTGGAAGCGGTGGGTGTCGAACAGGGTGGGCTGCCCGTCGCCGTTGAACGGATTCAGCTCCGGGATCCGGCGCACGACCAGGCGTCCGGCGATGCGTTCGCTGATCTTCCTCGAGCTGAACGCGGTGAAGGCGACCTCAGCAACCTCGGCCGAGGAGACCCATGTCCCGGTGGCCTCATCACGGATCGCATCGGTGTACTGGATTGTTGCCCAGGCATCGTCGGCGATGGTGCCGATGGCGCGTTTCACGGCCGGATCCATCCGGGCCGTGATCGACACCTTCGCGCCGGCCCGGTGCGCGGCCGCGACGACCGCGTAGCCATAGAACGCGCTGTCGGCGCGCAGGAGCACCAGCCCGGCCGCGGTTGCTGGCGAGGATGTCGGCGACGAACTTCCCTGCTCCGCGCGGGGATCCGGCCGCGCCCTTGCGGAGCCGGGACCCGATGATGATCGGTGCGGACAATGGGGTCGAGGCGATTCCGATCAACGCGTTCAAGCCACGCACTCCGGAGTAGCCGTAGCCGGAGCCCTGTTTCTGGTGGCCGTGGACTTCCTTGATCGTGTCGTCGATATTGACCAGGGCGTAGTCGTCGATCCCGGCCAGGATCGGTGCCGTCTGGGCGACGTTGGCCAGCCAGCGCCAGGCGACCGCGTCGAGTTGGCGGACGTGGCCGAAGGTGAACGCGCGCAGGAACGAGCCCAGCGTTGACGGTGCATACGCACCGGTGAACAGTTTTCTCACCCCGCCGTGGCGGAGCAGCGCCATGTCGTCGATGGAGTCGGCGCCGGCGAGCATCCCCGCGACCAGAGCGGTGACTTTCGACCCGGCGTTCGCACCAAAGGATCCGGGCAACGTCAGCCACCGGTCGGCCAACTCGCCCAGGCCCGTCGCGGCGGCCAACGCCATCGCCGGGACAAGCCCGGCGGACGACACGAGATTCGTATCGTCAAAGGACGCGAGCAGGCGGTTGGATCTGTGGAAAACTTGCATCTACGAGATGCCTCTCGAATCGGTCAAAATGAACCCTAAGTAAGTTCCATTTTTCCTGATCCGGAAGGCATTCTCTGTCTAACGCGCCGTCACATCCCAAGTCCAACCGGTGGATCGAGGCTAAGCCACCCACCGCGTCTGACCCTATCCGTAGGCGGCAAAGGAGCGAGCGGCCAAAACCACCTTGGGACCGATTTCATCCAGTGGTTCCACGCGCAACAGGGCGGCGGGTGACTGGTCACCCAATTCCGGGTTCATGCCCTGGAACCACGCCTGGATTGTCTTCGCGCTCTCCCGTTCGATCAGAATTCCGGCCACGTAATAGGAGGTACGCAGTCTTTGGACGACGTCCGCGCCAGGCGCGCGAGAGCCATCCGCCCACTCACGCACCGAGCGCGTGTTCGATACCCGACCGAGGTAAGCGACGAGCTGGACGCCTAGGATCTCGCGCAGACCCGTGACGATCCCGCCGGTATCCAGCCGTACAGAGTCCTCGTACGCGCGGTGACCTGGCTGCGAGGCGGGGGCTCGAATGCTCATGACGGCAATCATTCCGCATCAGGACCGTGATAGCAAGAATCACTAGTGTTTCCACGGTTGATATCACAAGCGATATGACACCCCATATGACTGATAATAACTATTATGTCAGCCCTGACCAGAGGGGCTTTTACTGATGCTCCTATAGTTGTCAAGCTGCGATTTGGTGGGGTTGGTTTTCGTTGAGCCAGGTCCGGTAGCGGTGCAGGAATCGGGTGTCGCGAATGGTGCCGCGTTCGATGAGTGAGATCTTGCTGATCGCGCAGTCGAGGGCGTCGGCGACCTCGGTGAGGCTGAGCCCGAGGCGTTTGCGTGCGGGGCGCAGATCGCTGCTGTCCGCGGCTGGTTGCGGGGTGGTGATGAGGTGGAATGCTTCGCGGGCGATGGCGCGCTTGAGGCAGCGGAGGATGTCTTTCTTCGTCTTGCCTTCGGCGGTGCGGCGGGCCTGGTAGGCGCGGGTTTCGGGGTCTGTGGCCAGGCGCACGATCGCGATCTTGTGGAGCGCGGAGTTCGCGGCCCGGTCGCCGCCGCGGTTGAGTCGGTGACGTGTCGTTTTCCCCGAGGAGGCGGGCAGGGGCGAGGCACCGCAGAGCATCGCGAAAGCTGCCTCGGAGCGGAGCCGGTCGGGGTTGTCGCCTGCGGTGATCAGCAGCTGC
>JBBQYN010000010.1:0-20562 GCA_038208655.1 Actinomycetales bacterium | reverse complement strand
CGCGGCCTCGTGAAACGCCGAACCGACCCGCACGACGGCCGCGGGGTGCTCGTGAGCATGACTCCGGCGGGGCTGACCCGGGTGGATGCCGCCATCACCCGGCTCGTCGACGAGGAGGCCGACCTGCTGCAGACGTTGTCGACCGAAGAGCAAGCCCGGCTCGCGCAGCTGCTGCGCACCCTCAGCCTCGACTTCGACTGACCCCGCCCCTGGCTACGCCCCGACCAGCCCTCGCTGGTCGAGCCCGTCGAGACCGCCGTACGACCACCCATGGCGGTCTCGACAAGCTCGACCGGCGGATTGGTCGCGGCCCACGCGCAGGGCGGCGCGGGGACCGCGGGGTGGGGGCGCGGGGAGTTAGCGGCGCAGGGCCTTGCGGGCCAGCCAGTTGCCGAGGAACTGCACCAGCTGAACCAGGATGATGATCAGCAGCACGGCGGCCCAGGTGACAACCGGTTCGAACTGCCGGTAGCCGTAGGTCAGGGCGAAGTTGCCCAGCCCGCCGCCGCCCACGTACCCGGCGACGGCCGACATGTCCACGAGCGCCACGAAGATGAACGTGTAGCCCAGGATCAGCGGGCCAAGCGCTTCGGGCAGCAGCACGGTGAAGATGATCCGCACCGGGCCGGCGCCCACGCTGCGGGCGGCGTCGATGACGCCCGGGGTCACGGTAAGCAGGTTCTGCTCCACAATGCGCCCCAGCGCGAAGGACGCCGCGAGCGAGATGGTGAAGATGATCGCGGTGTTGCCGATCCCGGTGCCGATCACGAGCCGGGTGAGCGGCTGCGCGGCGGCGAGGAAGATGATGAACGGGATCGGGCGGATGATGTTCACGAGCACGTTGAGGCTGAGGAACACCGGCCGGTTGGCGAGCAGGCTACCGGCGCGGGTGAGGTAGAGCCCCAAGCCTACGATCAGGCCGCCGATACCCCCGAAGAACAGGGTGGACGCGACGATGAACAGGGTCTCATACGAGGCCTGCCACAGTTCGGGCAGCAGATTCAGCAGCGCATCCATCAGCGCACCTCCGTGACGGTCGTAAGCTGCGCGACGCGGCCGAGCGCGGCATCCACTGCCTGGTCGGTTCCGGTCAGGGCGAGGGTGAGATGCCCGAACGGGCGACCCTGAATGTCGTTGATGCCGCCGTAGACGACTTGGAAGCCGACGTCGTCGCGCACGAATTCACCGAACACGGCGGTCTGGTCGGCGTCACTGTCGCGGAAAGACAGCGTAACGATGCGGCCGGGGTGGCGTTCGCGCAGCACGGCCAGTTCTCCGGTCGAGGGGATGCCCTTGACCACTGTCGACACAAACCGGGCCGAAGCGGGGTGCTGCGGGTTGCTGAACACGTCGAAGACCGGACCGCGTTCGATGATCTGGCCCTGGTCCATCACGGCGACCTTGGTGGCGATGGTCTGGATCACGTCCATCTCGTGGGTGATCACGATGATAGTCACCCCGAACTCCACGTTGACGCGTTTGAGCAGCGCCAGCACTTCGTGGGTGGTTTCCGGGTCGAGAGCGCTGGTGGCTTCGTCCGCCAGCAGGATGCTCGGCGACGTGGCGAGGGCCCGGGCGATGCCCACGCGCTGCTTCTGCCCGCCGGAGAGCTGGTCGGGGTAATTGGAGGCTTTGTCGCTCAGGCCCACGAAGCTGAGCAGTTCGGCGACCCGGGCGGCACGTTCGCCCTTAGGGGTGCCGGCCACTTCGAGCGGGTACGCGACGTTCGCGGCAACGGTGCGGGAGCCGAGCAGGTTGAACTGCTGGAAGATCATGCCGATGCCCAGGCGCACCTCGCGCAGGTCACGTTCGCGCAGCTGCGCGATATCGCGGCCGTTGATGTGGATCTCCCCGCTCGAGGACAGCTCGAGGGCGTTGACCAGCCGCACCAGGGTGCTCTTGCCCGCACCGGAATACCCGATGATGCCGTAGATGTCGCCGGCCTCCACGTCGAGACTGACCGAGTCGATGGCGGTGACGGCTGTCGCGCCCTTGCTCGTGGGCGGGTACACCTTGCTGACGTTCCGCAGGCTGACAACAGCCATGGGGACTCCTTACCTGATACTGCGTGACAAAACTGCGCGACGGGCCGCCCGTGACCCCTTGTGAGGATGCGCCGGGCGACCGCGCCGTTGGATGAGCCCGGCTGACGCCGGGGTGCTGCGGATGCTGCGGTGGAGGTGGCCCTACTCGTTGGCTTCGGTGTCGGCGGTGACGTCGGCCAGCGACGCCTCCAGGTCGGCCACCGAGGTGGTCAGCAGCACGGCGGTGTCTCCGGAGGATTCCAGCACCCCGTCCTGCACGGCCTGCGTGGTCTGGTAGATCTCGACGAGGCGGAGGTAGGTCTCGTTGGTCTTGTCTTCGGCGCGGGTGGCGAAGATGTTCACGTAGGGCAGCGCGTTCGGGTCGGCAGGGTCGTCCTGGGCGATGGCATCGGCGAAGCTGAGGCCGGCCTTGCCGACGAATTCGTTGTTCACGATCGCGGCGGCGACGTCGGGCAGCGAACTCGTGGTGAGCGAGGCTTCCATGGCCAGGACCTCGACGGTGGAGGCATCCGTGTCGATGTCGTCGAGGGTGGAGAAGATCGAGCCGCCGTCGGTGAGTTCGATGAGTCCGGCGGACTGCAAGACCAGCAGCGACCGGGCCAGGTTGCTGGCGTCGCTGGGCACCGCGACGGTGTCACCCTGCTGGATGTCGGCGACGTCGTCGTATTCCTGCGAGTACAGGCCCAGCGGGTAGATCGCCGTGGCACCGACCGGCGCGAGGTCGGAGCCGCTGGCCACGTTGTAGTCGGCGAGGTAGACCACGTGCTGGAACTGGTTCATGTCGAGCTCGTCGGCGCTCAGGGCCGGGTTGGGCTGTTCGTAGAGCGTGAAGTTGACCAGTTCCACGATGATGCCCTCGGCGGCGGCGGTCTCGGTGAAGTCGGCCCAGTACGGCTCGGAGGCGTCGACGACGCCAATGCGCACGACGTCGTCGGCTCCGGCGGGCGAGCAGGCGGCCAGCAGGCCGATCAGGGGCACGACCGCGAGGGCGCTGAGCAGGGACTTCTTCAGGGAACGGGGCTGACTCACGGGTTTTCCTTAACTGTGTGGGAGGGGTGCAAGGGCACGAATCCGGGCACAGCAAAACCCCGACGTTCAGGGTGGGGGGCTGTGCCGCAGCTTCGCGAGGCACCTGACAACGATAACCGGGGAAACTGCGACCGCACACCACCCCCAACGCGGGGCGTCACAGAAGCTGCGGGCTTAGCTCTCGATCAACTCGGAAAGTTCGACCCAACGGGTTTCGAGGGTCGAAATGGAGGTCTCCAGTTCGGTCAGTTTCACACCGAGTTCACCGAGACCGGTGAAATCGGACTGGTCGTGCGCGGCGATCGTGGCATGCTTGGCCGTGATGCGTTCGTTGAGCTTGACCACCTTGCGGTCGATGGAGGCCAGTTCTTTCTGGGCGTTGCGCAGTTCGGCGCCACCCAGGGAGGACTTCTTCTTGGCCGGACCCGACGCATCCGCGGGGGAACCGGATGCCGGCCCCGCGACCGCCTTGCGGCGCACCTCGAGATACTGGTCGACGCCGCCGGGCAGGTGCCGGAAGCCACCGTCCATGACCGCGTACTGGTTGTCGGTGACGCGCTCGATGAGGTAGCGATCGTGCGAGACAACGAGCAGCGTGCCGGGGAAGGAGTCCAGCAGGTCTTCCATCGCCGCAAGCATGTCGGTGTCGAGGTCGTTTGTGGGCTCATCGAGAATCAGCACGTTGGGCTCGCTGAGCACGATCAGGAGCAGCTGGAGGCGACGCTTCTGCCCACCGGAGAGGTCTTTCACCTGCGTGGTCAGCTGCGCGCTGAGGAACCCCATGCGCTCGAGCATCTGACCGGGCGTGATCTCCTTGCCGCCGGCGATGTACGACGTCTTCTGACGCCCGATGACATCGCTGACGCGGTCGTTGCGAATCTCATCAAGTTCGAACAGCTGCTGGGTGAGCACGGCCACCTTGATGGTCTTGCCGCGCTTGACATGCCCGGTGGTGGGCTGCAGGGCCCCGGCCACGAGGTTGAGCAGTGTCGACTTTCCGGCGCCGTTGACCCCCATGATGCCGGTGCGCTCGCCGGGCGCGATGCGCCAGGTGATGTCCTTGAGTACGGTCTTGTCACCGAAGGTCACCCCGATGTCGATGAGGTCCACGACATCCTTGCCGAGGCGCTGCATGGCCATGGACTGCATCGTGACGGTGTCGCGGGGCGGCGGCTCGTTTTCGATCAACACGTTGGCGGCGTCGATGCGGAACTTGGGCTTGGCGGTGCGGGCCGGAGCGCCGCGGCGCAGCCAGGCGAGTTCCTTCTTCATGAGGTTCTGACGCTTGGACTCCACGACGGAGCTCATGCGGTCACGTTCCACGCGCTGCAGGATGTACGCCGCATAGCCACCCTCGAAGGGTTCGATGATGCGGTCGTGCACCTCCCAGGTGATGTTGCAGACCTCGTCGAGGAACCACCGGTCGTGAGTGACGACCACGAGACCGCCGGACTGCGCGGCCCAGCGGGTCTTGAGGTGACCGGCAAGCCAGGAGATGCCTTCCACGTCGAGGTGGTTAGTGGGCTCATCAAGGAAGATGACGTCGTAGTCGCCGATCAGCACGGCGGCGAGGGCCACGCGGCGGCGCTGGCCACCGGAGAGGTCGTCGACGAGCACGTCCCAGGGAATGTCGCGCACGAGTCCGCCGATGACGTCGCGAATCTTCGCGTCGCCGGCCCAGAGGTGCTCGTCGATGTCGCCGACGATGGTGTGACCCACGGTCTGGCCGCTCACGAGGTCGTCGGACTGGTCAAGCATGCCGATGGTCACGCCGCGCCGGCGGGTGACGCGGCCGCCGTCGGGTTCCATGCGGCCGGCCAGCAGGCGCATGAGGGTGGACTTACCGTCGCCGTTCTTGCCGACGACGCCGATACGGTCGCCCTCGTTGAGGCCGGCGGTGACCTCGTCGAAGATAACGCGGGTGGGAAATTCGAGGTGTAGGGACTCAGCCCCGAGCAAATGTGCCATAGAGACCGAGTTTAGCCGACGATCACACGGATGCCCCGTGTCACCGGATCAGGTGTGGATCAGTCGGGCGCCGTGAACCGGTCCGGTGGCGCGCACCACGTTGAGGCGGGACGCGCTCAGGGCGATCTGCAGTTCCAGCGCGCTGTCGGCATCCGCTACCAGAAAGGCCACGGTCGGGCCCGAACCGGAGAGGATGCCGGCGAGGGCGCCGTTCTCTTCGCCGAGCTGGAGTACTTTGCCCAGCCCAGGGGCGAGGTGCAGCGCCGGAGCCTGCAGGTCGTTGTGCAGCGATTCGGCCAGCATCACGGCGTCGCCGTTGCGCAACGCTTGCAGCACGTTCGGGTCGACGGCGGGCTGGCGGGTGGCCGGGAAGATGTCCTGGGCGTGCCGGGTACGGTGGCGGTCGAGCTCGGCGTAGACCCCGGGCGTGGACATGCCGAACTCGGCGATGGCGAGCACCCACTGGAACGTGCCCTTGGCCAGGGCCGGGCTGAGCTGGTCGCCCCGGCCGGTTCCCACGGCGGTGCCGCCGGTGATGGCGAAGGGTACGTCGGCGCCGAGCTGGCCGCCGAGCACGAGCAGCTCTTCCTTCGTGGCCGCGGTGCCCCAGAGCGCGTCGCAGGCCAGCAGGGTGGCGGCGGCGTCGGCCGAGCCGCCGCCCATGCCACCCGCGATCGGCACGTTCTTCTCGATTTCGAGGCGCACTCCCCCGCGAAAGCCGGTCTTGCGGGCCAGCAGTCGGGCGGCCTTGATGGCGAGGTTGCTGCCGTCCACGGCGAGGCCGGAGGTGTCGATGGAGCCGGTGAACTCCACGGAGAAATCGTCGGCCGGGTAGGCGCGCACGTCTTCGTACAGCGACACGGCCTGGAAGGCGGTGGCGAGATCATGATAGCCGTCGTCCATGACGGCGCCGACCTTCAGGAACACGTTGATCTTCCCGGGCGCCCGTGCGTGTACGACGTGAGGTGCACGCGGCGGAGTCATGCTTTTAACCTAGCCCAGCGCGCGCCGCCCTCAGACCGAGCCGGCGAGCTGGGCCCGGGCGATGGCGAGAAAGTGCTCCACCGTGAGTTGTTCGCCGCGGGTGGTGGGGTCGATCCCGGCGCGGGTCATGATCTCGCTGGCCGTGGCGGCGTCGCCGAGCACCACCGAGAGTGCCTGACGCAGCATCTTGCGACGCTGCTGAAAAGCGGCGTCGACCAGCGCAAACGTGGCGCGGCGCAGTTCCTCGCTCTCGAGCGGCTGAGTGCGGCGTTCGAAGGCGATCAGGATCGAATCGACGCCGGGAACCGGCCAGAACACCTGCCGGCTCACCTTGCCGGCGGTACGGAACGCGCCGTACCAGGCGGCTTTCACGCTGGGACTGCCGTAGACCTTGCTGCCGGGCGGGGCGGCGAGGCGCTCCCCCACCTCGGCCTGCACCATCACTACGCCGGCGCGAATGGATGCGAAGTGCTCCAGCAGGTACAGCAGCACCGGCACCGACACGTTGTACGGCAGGTTCGCCACCAGCCGGCTGGGGTCGCCGGGAAGTTCGGTGACTTTCAGGGCGTCGTTGCGAATCACGGTGAGCGGCGCGCCGGGCTGCAGAAGTTCCACGGTCAGCGGCAGTTGCTCGGCGAGGCGGTCGTCGATCTCGACCGCGACCACGGCCGCACCGATTTCAAGCAGCCCCAGGGTGAGCGATCCGAGACCTGGCCCGACCTCGAGCACGGTGTCGCCGGGCGACACGGTGGCCACCTTCACGATGCGGCGCACGGTGTTGGCGTCGATGACGAAGTTCTGGCCGAGCTTCTTGGTGGGGTTCACCCCGAGCATCTCGGCGAGGTCACGAATCTCGGCCGGGCCCAGCAGGGTCTTCGCCGGCTTGGCGGCGTCGCCGGCGGTGGCGTCGATGCCGGTCATGCCAGTCCTCCCTCGGGGAGGGCCGTCGCGGCGGTGTCGGGCAGGCCGTTCACGGGTTCGGCGTCCCAGCGGCCGTAAACGAATTCGGTGTTGGAGGTGATTTGTGCGGCAAGCAGGGCGAGGTCCGTTTCAAGGTGTGCGGCCATGGCGCGCAGGGTGTGGGGCAGCAGGTACGGGGCGTTGGGACGGCCGCGGTAGGGCAGCGGCGTGAGGAAGGGGGCATCCGTCTCGGCCAGCAGCAGGTGTCGCGGCGCGGCGGCCAGGGCGGCGCGCAGCGGCTCGGCGTTCTTGAAGCTGACGTTGCCCGCAAAGGACATGTACCAGCCGTGTTCGGCGCAGACCGCGGCCATTTCGGCGTCACCCGAGAAGCAGTGGAACACGGTGCGTTCCGGGGCGCCAACGCGCAGCAGGGTCGCGATGACCTCGGCGTGCGCGTCGCGGTCGTGAATCTGCAGGGCGAGGTTGTTCGCCTTGGCGATCTCGATGTGCGCCTCGAAGCTACGGTACTGCGCGGCGTGGCCCTCGGGGCCGGTGCGCATGAAGTCCAGCCCGGTCTCCCCGACGGCCACGACGCGAGGCCGGCCGGCGAGCTCGTTGATCTCGGCGAGGGCGTCGTCGAGCGTGCCCGCCGTCTCGTACAGCGGCGCCTCGTTGGGGTGCAGCGCCACGGCGGCGAGCATGCGCGGTTCGATGCGGGCGGTCTCAGCCGACCAACGCGAGGTCTCGAGGTCGCCGCCGACCTGGATCACGCCGCGCACGCCGACGCTGGAGGCGCGGTCGAGCTGCTCGGTGTAGCTGAGCGGATGCTCCCCGTCGCTGATTTCGAGGTGGGTGTGGTTGTCGTAGGTGGGTACCGTCAACGGCTCGGGCAGCGGCGGGTAGCTCAGGTCGCGGCCCTTGGTCTGCTCGCGGCGCCGGATCGGAGCCCCGTACGGCGATGCGAAGCCCGCGTCACCGGACGCGCCGGCAGCGGGTTCGTCAGCCACGGGCGGTCGGAGCGGCCGCGACGGCCGCATCGGCGGACGCCTCGACCGGCGTTTCGATGCGCGGGAACAGGGCGGCCAGCGGTGTGACGTGGCTGGCGCCGGTCCACTGCCAGGCCTGATCGATGCGCTGGTCGGTGACCAGCCCGGTGCCGCCGAGGGCGGCCCACAGCTTCGCGGTGGCCAGCGGCACGACCGGGGACAGCAGCACGGCGAGGGTGCCGAGCCCGCGCACGGCGGTGGCCAGCACGGTCTCGAGGCGTTCCCGTTTCTCGGGGTCCTTGGCCAGGCTCCACGGCTCTTCGAGGGTGAGGTAGCCGTTGAGTTCATCGACGAGCTGCCACACGGCGGTGAGGGCCTCGTGGATGGCGAGACGGTCGATGGCCGCGCCCGCGGCATCCGTCGCCCGGATCTCGGTGGCGCGAATCGCTTCGTCACGGTCGCTGAGGGCGCCGGCGGCGGGGATGGCGCCGTCGCAGTAGCGCACCACCATGGCGATCACGCGGGAGGCGAGGTTGCCGAAACCGTTGGCGAGTTCGGACTGGTAGCGCGCCGAGAGGTCTTCCCAGCTGAAGGAGCCGTCCTGGCCGAAGCTGATCGCCCGGGAGAAGTAGTACCGGAACGCGTCGGAACCGAAGGTGTCGGTGATCTGGCTCGGGGCGATGCCGGTGAGCTTGGACTTGCTCATCTTCTCGCCGCCCACCAGCAGCCAGCCGTGTCCGAAGATCTGCCGGGGCACCGGAACGGAGGCCGCGAGCAGCATGGCGGGCCAGATCACGGCGTGAAAACGCAGAATGTCTTTGCCCACGACGTGGGTGGCCGGCCAGTGCCGGTTGAAGGTGGCCTCGTCTTCGCCGTAGCCGATGGCGGTGATGTAGTTCAGCAGCGCGTCGAACCAGACGTACACGACGTGGGTGTCGTCCCAGGGCACCTTGATTCCCCAGTCGAAGCTCGAGCGCGAGATGGAGAGGTCGCTCAGGCCGCTCTTCACGAAGGAGATGACCTCGTTGCGGGCGGATTCAGGCTGGATGAACTCGGGGTTGGCCTCGTACAGGGCAAGCAGTTCGTCGGCGAACGCGCTCATGCGAAAAAAGTAGTTCTTCTCGTGCAGCAGTTCCACGGGCTTGGAGTGGATGGCGCAGACCGGCTGGCCGGCGTACTCGCCGGTGCCGTCGACGAGGTCGGTGGTCTGCTTGTACTCCTCGCAGCCCACGCAGTAGTAGCCCTCGTACTCACCGGTGTAGATGTGGCCGGCGTCGTACAGCTGCTGCAGGAACTTCTGCGCGTTGCGCTCGTGGCGCTCGTCGGTGGTGCGAATGAAGTCGTCGTTGTGAATGTTCACCGTTTCGAGCAGCGGCTTCCACGCCGTCTCCACGAGACGGTCGGCCCACTCCTTGGGGCTGACCCCGTTCGCGGTGGCGGTGCGCAGAATCTTCTGCCCGTGCTCGTCGGTGCCGGTGAGCAGCCAGGTGTCATCACCGCGCTGGCGGTGCCAGCGCGCGAGCACATCCACGGCCACCTCCGTATAGGCGTGCCCGATGTGCGGCACATCATTCACGTAGAAAATGGGCGTGGTGATGTAGAAAGAAGAGCCATCGGACATGGTCATATCCTATGCGCGCCGGAGCAGGCATCCGGTTGAGGCTTACGGCGTGTGACGGATGCCGCCCCGATCGCTACCCCAACGGAAAGTCGGAACGGTCCGGAAGCGCCTCGGAGCGGCCCGATTTGGCCTGCAGTGCCCGCTCGTAGAGTTCACGTTTACCCAGACCGCTGGCCGCCGAGACCTCGGCGGCGGCCTCTTTGAGACGGATGCCGTCGGCCACCATCGCGAGCACCTCGGCGACCCCGGCCTCCAACGACAACACCCGCACCTCGGCCCCGGCGATCACGATGCAGATTTCGCCCTTTACGCCGGCCGCGGCCCACTCGGCCAGTTCGGCGGCGGTGCCGCGTTTGATTTCCTCAAAGAATTTGGTCAGTTCACGGCAGACCACCACGCGACGGTCGGCGCCGAGGGTCGCAGCGATGTCGTCGAGGGAGGCCGCGAGGCGGTTGGGAGATTCGAAGAAGACCATGGTGCGCGGTTCGGCGGCCAGCGCGGTGAGGGAGCTCACCCGTTCCCCGTGCTTGCGGGGCAGGAACCCTTCGAAGGTGAACCGGTCCGTGGGTAGGCCCGACACGGCCAGAGCGGTGAGCACGGCGCTCGGCCCGGGGAGGGCGGTCACGAGCACACCGGCGGCGGCGGCCGTATCGACCAGGTGGAACCCGGGGTCCGAGACGGTGGGCATGCCGGCATCACTGAGCACGAGGATGTCGGTGTCGCGGGCCAGTTCCACCAGTTCTGCGGCTTTTTCCCGTTCGTTGTGATCGTGCAGGCTGATCAGCTTGGGGCGATTCTCAATGCCGAGGGCTTTGAGCAGGTGCACGGTGACGCGAGTGTCCTCCGCCGCAATGATGGTGATGGTGCGCAGGGTCTCCAGCAGACGCACCGAGGCATCCCCGAGATTTCCGATCGGGGTGGCGGCAAGAATGATCATGCAACCAGTCTCGCAGCCCACGCTTACTACGATGGTCAGGTGCTCGCATCGCGTCGCGCGGTTCGCTGGGCCGCGCCCCTCCTCGTCGTTCTCCTCGCGGCCGTGCTGCGCCTCTGGGACCTCGGCAACCCGCACACCCTGGTTTTCGACGAGACCTTCTACGTCAAAGACGCCTGGACGCTGGTCAACAACGGCTACGAATCGGTCTGGCCGGAGGGCGCCGACGCCCTCTTCGCCGCCGGGCAGACCTCCATCTTTCTCACCGACCCGTCGTTCGTCGTGCACCCACCGCTGGGTAAATGGCTGATCGGCCTCGGAATGCTCGCCGTGGGCCCCGACAGCGCCTGGGGCTGGCGGATCGCCACGGCCCTGATCGGGATTCTCGCGGTCGTGCTGCTGATGCTCATCGCACGCCGCCTCTTCGGATCGCTCACGCTCGCCACGATCGCCGGGTTCCTGTTTGCCATCGACGGGCACGCCATCGTCATGAGCCGGGTGGCGCTGCTGGACAATTCGGTGATGTTCTTCGCCCTGCTCGGGTTCGGGGCGGTGCTGCTGGACCGCAGCTGGCACGAACGCCGGCTCGGGGTGTGGCTTGACGCGCGCCGTGCCTCCGGCCTGGTACCGGGCTGGGGCCCGGCACTGTGGTGGCGACCCTGGCTGCTCGCCGCGGGTCTCGCGTTCGGCCTGGCCAGCTCCGTGAAATGGTCGGGTCTGTACTTTCTGGCCGCGTTCGGTGTGTATGTCGTGGTCGTCGACGCCCTCGCCCGGCGCCGCGCCGGAGTGCCGTTCTGGTTCAGCGGCGCGGTGCTCAAACAGGCGCCGGTCAGTTTTCTACTGCTGGTACCGATCGCGCTGGCAACCTACGTCACCAGCTGGTGGGGCTGGTTCGCCACCCGTGGCGGTTACTACCGGGACTGGGCAGAGACGGCCGGGGCGGCCTGGACCGGGGCCCTGGACTGGCTACCGCTGAGCGTGCAGAGCTTTTGGCATTACCAGGCAGCGGCGTACACCTACCATGTGGGGCTCAGTACGCCGCATCCGTACCAGGCGAACCCGCTCACCTGGCTGTTCATGATCCGGCCCACCAGCATGTTCTACGAGGGTTCCAGCCGCGGTGAGGACGGATGCGGGTTCGACACCTGTTCATCGGCGATCACCTCGATCGGCAACCCCTTGATCTGGTGGGCGGCCACCGCGGCACTGTTCTACCTCGTGTACCGCCTGGCCCGGTACCGGGAGTGGCGCGTGGGACTGATCCTGATGGGCCTGGCCGCCGGCTACCTGCCGTGGCTGATGTACCTGAACCGCACGGTCTTCCAGTTCTACACGATCGCCTTTGAGCCGTACCTGCTGCTCGGGCTGACCCTGGTGATCGGGCTGATTCTGAACCACCCGGCCGTGCGCCGCCTGCCGCCGGGAACACCACAACCGGCGTCGGCGGGGCTGCGCCGCGGCGGTATCGCGGTCGTCGCCGCCTTCCTCGTGGCGGCGACGCTGCTGAGCGTGTTCTTCTACCCGCTCTGGACCGGAGCCCCGACTTCATTCCAATTTTGGCAACTGCACATCTGGTTGGAGAGCTGGCGCTGACCCAGCCGCATTTTTGGCCCGATTCCGGGCCGACACATTCCGGTTTGGGCATATAGCGACTGGGAATGCGTTGTGAGAACCCCCGCGTTCCGACACCCGCGACCGTAGAATAATCAGTATCTGCAGCACGAGTAATCGCTCACGTCCCGACTGAGAAGTCCCACGAAACATTAAGGCCTCATGTCGGAAGCAATCGCCGCACCCACGGTCCGCATCATCAGGACCCGGCCGGGTGGAGACTCCAAGAATCCCGCCAGCGAGTATTCCTCCCTGTTGCACACGGTGCGCAACCTCGGGTTGCTCAACCGGGCCACCGGATACTACTGGGTGGTCTTCTCAATTCTGGTGACCGCCTTCCTCGGTGCGGCGGCCGGCTTCGTGTTGCTGGGCGACTCCTGGTTCCAGCTGCTGATCGCCGGAGCGCTCGGCATCATCTTCACGCAGTTCGCTTTTCTGGCCCATGAGGCCTCACACCGGGCCGTGTTCACCTCCGGACCGACCAACGACCGGGCCGGCCGAGTTCTGGCCAACCTGTTCGTGGGCATCAGCTACGCGTGGTGGATGACCAAGCACAGCCGTCACCACGCCAACCCGAACGTGATCGGCAAAGACCCCGACATCGAACCCGACTTCATCGTGTTCCGCGAGGAAGACGCCGCCAAGGTCAGCCGCATCGGCGCCATCATCACCCGCAAGCAGGGCTACGCGTTCTTCCCCCTGCTGATGTTCGAAGGCTTCAACCTGCACGTTCAGGGTTTCAAGACCGTCTTCGGCAAGGGCAAAGTCGACAAGCGCGGCACGGAGATCGCCATGCTCACCAGCCGCATCGTGCTCTACGTCGCCGTGATCTTCTTCTTCCTGCCGCTCGGGATGGCCTTCGCCTTCATCGGCGTGCAGCTGGCCGTTTTCGGTGTGTACATGGGAGCGTCTTTCGCCCCGAACCACAAGGGCATGCCGCAGCTTCCCGCCGACAGCAAGGTGGATTTTCTGCGCCGCCAGGTGCTCACCTCCCGCAACATCAAGGGCGGCCTGGCCATGGACACCTTCATGGGCGGCCTGAACTACCAGATCGAGCACCACCTGTTCCCGAACATGGCCCGCCCGCACCTCAAGAAGGCCCGTGAGATCGCCAAGGAATACTGCGACTCGCACAACATCAACTACACCGAAACCGGACTGTTCCAGAGCTACGGCATCGTC
The DNA here is from genome assembly GCA_038208655.1 of Actinomycetales bacterium. Lineage (GTDB taxonomy): Bacteria > Actinomycetota > Actinomycetes > Actinomycetales > Microbacteriaceae > Cryobacterium. The sequence goes on along the minus strand of JBBQYN010000010.1, from coordinate 7,302 downwards.
ATCGCGTACCTCAACAGGGTCGGCCTCGGCGCCCGCGACCCGTTCGACTGCCCGGTGCGCGGCCAGTACCGCCGCACCTGAGTCCCGGCACCTGAATCACCGCACAACCCGGAGCATCCGTTGCCCGGGGCCTGATCATCGCTTCCGCGGCGGTCAGGCCTCGGGCAACAGTCGTCTGACCGGGCGAGAGCGGCGTGAGAGGGCCCGCGAGGTCGTCGTTTAGGCTGACACCATGTGGATACCCGGGGTGCTCGCGGCCGCCGCGGCGGCCCTGCTCGCGTGGGGTCTGCACCTGCTCGTTCCTGCGGTTCCGCTGCTCACCATCGCCGTGCTGCTCGGCGTCATCGTCGGCCAGCTTCCGGCCGCCCGCCCGGCCCTGGACGGAGCACTGCGCACCGGTCTGTCCGTCGCGTCGAAGGGCTTCATGCGGGTCGGCATTGTGCTGCTCGGGCTGGGCCTGAGCCTGGTCGACATCCGCGATCTCGGCTGGGTCACCATCGTGAGCACCGTCTCCATTGTGCTGCTCACGTTCGCGGGCACACTGGGGCTGGGCCGCTGGTTCGGGCTGACCGGGCATCAGCCACTGCTTATCGCCACCGGGTTCTCTGTGTGCGGGGCGTCCGCGATCGGCGCCATGAGCGGCGTGGTGCGTGCCCGGGACGCCGACACGGCCACTCCGATCGCGCTGGTGACCCTGTTCGGGACCCTCGCCATTGCCGTGCTGCCGCTGCTGTGGCATCCGCTCGGCCTGAGTTCTGAGCAGTTCGGGCACTGGGTCGGCGCCGGGGTGCACGATGTGGGTCAGGTCGTGGCGACCGCGCAGATCGCCGGGCCTGCGGCACTCGCCGTGGCCGTCGTCGTGAAACTCACCCGCGTGCTCATGCTCGCCCCGCTCCTGGCGACCGTGTCGCTGGTGGAACGCCGCCGCTCGCTGACCGCCGTGACGCCACGCCCGCACACCCCGCTGATCCCCACGTTCGTGGCCGGCTTCCTGCTGCTCGTGCTGGTGCGCACGCTGCTTCCCGTGCCCGTGGTCGTGCTCGACGTCGCCGCCACGGCGCAGACGGCGCTGCTGGCGATGGCCCTGTTCGCGCTCGGGTCGAATGTGCGGCTGCGGGAACTTCTGAGCACCGGCGGGCGGGCGCTGCTGGTGGGCCTGCTGTCCTGGGCGCTGATCGCCGTTCTCGCCTTCGGTGCGGTGCAGCTGTCCTGACCCGCGCCGCCCGAACCGCGCCGCCCGACCGCACGGTCATGTCGCCCGGTTACGCCCGAGCCGCGGCACCCAGCCGCACCGCGTAACGTGGCAGCATGGCAGATCGCGAGTACGGCTTCTCAACCCGCGCAATTCACGCGGGCAACATCCCTGATGCGGTAACCGGCGCGCGCGCCCTGCCCATCTACCAGAGCACGGCATTCGTGTTCGATGACACCGCGGATGCCGCGGCCCGCTTCGCGCTGCAGAAGTACGGCAACGTATACTCCCGCCTCTCGAACCCCACCGTGGCCGCGTTCGAAGAACGCGTCGCGAGCCTTGAAGGCGGACTCGGCGCCGTCGCCACCGCGAGCGGGCTGTCCGCGCAGTACATCACCTTCGCGAGCCTGGTCGGAGCCGGCGACCACATCGTCTCCAGCGCCGCCCTGTACGGCGGGTCGATCACCCAGCTCGACGTGACGCTGCGGCGTTTCGGTGTGGAAACCACCTTCGTCAAGAGCACCGACCCGGCCGACTACGCCGCGGCCATCACCCCGAAGACCAAGCTGATCTTCGCCGAGACCGTCGCCAACCCCTCCGGTGAAATCGCCGACATCGAGGGCCTCGCCGCAGTGGCGCACGCCGCCGGCATCCCGCTGATCATCGACTCCACCATCGCCACCCCGTACCTGATTCGCCCCATCGAGTGGGGCGCCGACATCGTCATCCACTCGGCCACCAAGTTCCTCGGCGGCCACGGCACCACCATGGGCGGCGTGGTCGTGGAAAGCGGCCGGTTCAACTGGGACAGCGACACCTTCCCGCTGTTCGGCGAACCGGTGCCCAGCTACGGCGGACTGGAATGGGCCGGCAACTTCGGCGAATACGCCTTTCTCACCCGGCTGCGCGCTGAACAGCTGCGCGACATCGGCCCGGCGCTCGCCCCGCACTCGGCATTCCTGCTGGCGCAGGGCGTCGAGACGCTGCCGTACCGTATGCGCGCCCACGTGGCCAACGCCCGTGTCGTGGCGGAATGGCTCGAAGCGGACCCCCGCGTGGACTACGTCAACTGGGCCGGGTTGCTCAGCCACCCGCACTACGAACGCGGCCTGAAATACCTGCCGGAAGGTCCCGGCTCGGTGTTCAGCTTCGGCGTGGCCGGTGGGCGCGATGCCGGCCGGACCTTCATCGAATCCGTCGATCTGGCCAGCCACCTCGCCAACATCGGCGACGCGAAAACCCTGGTGATCCACCCCGCCTCGACCACCCACGCGCAGCTCACCGACCAGCAGCTGCTGGACGCCGGTGTTCTGCCCGGTCTGGTACGCCTGAGCGTGGGCATCGAAGACGTCGCGGACATCATCTACGACCTCGACCAGGCCCTCACCAAGGCCACCGCGAGCACGACAGGAGTCGCCGCATGAGCACCACAGTCACCGACACGAAAGCCAATACCGAAACCGTGCAGCTGATCAATGGCCTGAGCTGCTCCGTTCCCACGGGCTCCCCGCTCGCCCGACTGCTCAAGAGCCAGCGCACCTGGACCGGACCGGACGCCAAGGCGCGACTGAAGATTCTGCGCGGCGCCAAGTCCATCGCCATTGTGGGGGCGTCGGCGAACCCGGCCCGGTCCAGCTACTTCGTGGGCACCTACCTGCAGCAGTCCAGCGACTACCGGATCTACTTCGTGAACCCGAACGCCGATACCATCTTGGGCCAGAAGGCCTACCCCGACCTGGCGTCGCTGCCCGAGGTGCCCGACATCGTCGACGTGTTCCGCCGCGCCAGCGACATTCCCTCGGTCGTTGAGGAAGCGCTGGCGATCGGCGCCAGCACCATCTGGATTCAGCTCGGAATCTGGAATCCGGAAGCCGCCGAGTACGCGGAATCGAAAGGCCTCACCGTGGTCATGGACCGCTGCATCAAGATCGAGCACGCCCGCTTCCATGGCGGACTGCACCTGCTCGGATTCGACACCGGCCAGATCACGGCGCGCAAAACCATCCGCTAGCCCGGGCCCGCGGCCCGGCTCGGTCGCCGGTCGAGGCCCGAGCCCGCGAACGCGCCCCATTTCGGCGAACGCTACGGCAATTACCGTAGCGTTCGCGCGATGTCAAGCTGTGTGGAGTCACTGGGGTTAGTTTGTGCCCGTTTTGTCGGGACGGTGGTTGATCCCGACGATGCCGGCGGGTGCTGGTGTTCGGGGTTGTCCTCGGAATCGTTCGGGGTGCTTGAGGTAGTACCGCTGGTGGACGAGGTCGCGATTGCGGTGGGCGTCGCGCCAGGTGCCGTCGTGGACTTCCTCGGGCGAGAACAGGGCGATACCGGAGTGTTTGTGGCTGGTGTTGTACCAGGGCACGTAGTCGTCGAGGTAGGCGCGGGCGTCTTCTAGGGTCTGGAAAATTCCGGGGTAGTTCGGGCGGTATTTCATCGTGCGGAACTCGGACTCGGAGTACGGGTTGTCGTTGGAGACGTAGGGCCGGTTGTGGGTTTTGGTGACATTGTGCTTGGTGAGGAAGTCGGCCAAGGCGTTGGAGCGCATGGCGGGGCCGGAGTCGGCGTGGACGAACTTGGGGACTCCGTGGTGACGAAATGCGGTCTTAAACATTTCGACGGCGAGGTGGTCGCTCTCGCGTTCCTCGACGCGGAAGCCCACGATCTTCCGGGACCAGATGTCAATGATCGAGTAGGCCTTGTAGGCCTTCCCTCGCCAGGGTGAGCGTAAATCGGAGATGTCCCACGACCACACTTGCATGGGCCCGGTCGCGACCAGCACGGGCTTCTCACGCGGGGTTTTGGAGCCCTTGGCGGTGGGCACGAGGGGGCGATCGCTCTGGTCCTTGATTTCGGCCGCGATGCGCCACCAGGACCGGCGTCCGGCGAGCATGACGCCGTCATCCCACGTGGTCGCGAAGCTGTTATCGACGGCGAGGCCGGCCTTCCAGCCTGCGGTGATCTTCCCTTCGATCACTGTGCGGTCAGCCGGTGAGATGCGCGATAAGTAGGCGCGTTTGTTCTGGTGAATTGGCACGGCTACCCGGGCGCGGGGTTTGATCCGGTACTGCCACGTCGAGCGGGCGATGCCGGCGATGGTCAACGCACGGCGCTGCGAACCAGTCGTGCGTGTCAGCTCCGCGACGAGCTCGTTCTCCTGCGTCAGGAACTGGCCGAGTCGGGGGTCGTCGGGGGTGTTGCGGGCTCTTCCTCGCTCATCGCGTGCAAGAGCCCGATAGCTTTTCCCAACGCGGTATTGGTCTCCTCCAACTCGCGCACGCGCCCGTTCAACTTCGCGACCTCGGCCGCGTGTGCTGCCCGCTCGGCCGCTCGTGTTTTCTCCAGCGCCGTGCGCTTTTCCGGTGGAATCGTCATCTGACTACCATCTCGCGGAACCAGCCCCCGGTCGAGGTCACCTTCGAACACCGTGCGCCGCCACCGCCGCAGGGTGTAGACCGAGAAGTCTTGATTCAGTACCCAGGCACTCTTCTGTCCGTGTGGAACTTGCTGATACTGATGAACGAACTCGCGGATCTCCGCGGTGGTGAAACCTGGGGTGATGGTCATTTCTGTGCTTCCTACTGATCGTGTCCTGACTCACAATCAGCTTGACGCAGAGGGGTTCGCCCCATTTGGGGCGCGGTCAGACGCGTGTGGCCTGCTCGGCTGCCTGTTCGCTGGCTGGCTGCCGCGGCCGCTTTCGCGCGCCGCCGATCGCGAAGACCGCTCGCGACCATGTACGACGAGTAGAGGAAGAGCCCACCGGCGGCCAGGGGCACCACGAGCTGGCGCGCCTCCCCGTTGATGGCCGTGTTCACGTAGCCCAGCCACGGCACCGCGTACCAGATGGTCCCCACGATCTGGATCTCCTGCACCGGCAGCCGGTCGGCCAGGTCGATGTAGTCGCCCTGGGTGAGGAACGTCGTGGCCCCGTTAGAGCCGATGGTCTTGCTGATGATGCGGTGGATCACGAGAGCCGGCTGACCGGACTCGATCTGGTAGGTGAGCACCTGACCGATGCGTATGTCCTTCACGTCGGTGGGTCTCACCACCACCAGGGTGCCCGGCGGCAAGCCGGGCTGCATCGACTGAGTGAGCACGGTGAGCGGGGTACTGCCCGTCAGCGCGGGCAGCGCGGGCAGCGCGGGCAGCGCGGGCAGCGCCACGATGATCGTGGCCAGCGCCAACACGAGCACCAGAAGCGCACCACTGAGCGAAAGCCACACCGACGCCAGCAGCGTCATTCCGGGTTTCGCGGCCGCGACCGCAGCCCGAGCCGCGCGACGCGTGCGCGGCTGATCAGCCTTCGGCGGCGACTCGGGCTGACGTGGATCTTCGAACGGATGCGGCGGCGTCAAGACTGGCCCGGTGTCTCCGGCGCGCTCGGGCTCAAATATCTTGCCTTAAGACGGTCGGGTGAGACATGTCCGAGGTGATCCTGAAGCCATCGACTGTCAGTCACCGGAGGCCAGTTTTCTGGCAGTAGGCGTACCTGCCGAGCAGCCCGCCACGAGCCCGATAACGCTGGACGCTGACCGCAACACCTACCGACGTCGTGCCAGATGCAGCCTCAGTCGTCTGCACGCGAAACAGCGAAGATGTCACGTCGCCGTAGCTCAAATTGGCACCGGACCTCGTCAGGTTGCTCCACGTCACCCCATCGCCCACTCGAAGGATGCGATACGACACTCCCGTGTCGGCTCCGGCCCCCCAGCTGATCTTCGCAGTGTCCCCGACGTTGTCGCATCGGACCGCAGTGGGGTCGCCCAGGCGGTAGACGTTCGGCGTGAACGCGGGCGCGACGACCACGCTGGACCAATTCGTGCCGACCCGGCTGGTCATCGTCAGCACCGGGGTCACGGTCAGCCCCTACGACGCGGCGACGGTGCCCGTGAGGCTGGTGGCGGCGCAGAGGGTGAATGTGGTGCCCGCCGGCGCAGACGTCGTACCGGTGGGCAAGACCCCGGTGACTCTCAGCGTGTACGTGAGCAGGGTGGTTCCCGCGTTCTCCACCACCAGGGGCTTCACGACGCTCGGGGACGCCGACGTTCACGGGCACCGGCGGCGGGGCGCTCACGAGTTCGAACCTCGCTCGTCATGGGCTGCGCCTGCAGTCCATCGAGGAGAATACCGAATCCGGCGCTCTGTCCCTGCGCCGTGGTGGGGGCGGCCGCACTCACGGCAGCCGCGACGCCCGCGGTCACGGACCCTGAGAGCGCGGTCGAGCCGGTGGCCGGAACCACGTCCGTGACACGGAGTGCGAGGGGCACCGTTCCGGTGTTCTGCACCGTCACCGGGGCGTACACGGTCAGGCCGGGGTAGAGCGTGGTCGTCGGCGGGGCGAGGGGCCCCACGGTGAGGGCGGCATTGCCGGAGCTGATGGTTATGGCCGTGGAGGCTTACCCCTGTGCTGAGAGTCAGATCGGATCGACATCTGGCTGTCTACCCGGGCATGTCCCCCCGCCAGGAATGTATCCCTAATCAGGCACTCTATGTGCCCCGTCTGGGTGGCATCGAATGCTCAAGATCACCTGCTGTTCCCCGGCCAGGGTTGCCGCGGACCAGGCCCAGTTTCGCGCTGTGGCTGTCCTGTCGGCGCTCTCCACCGAATCGGAACGCCGGCCCGGTTGCCGGAACAGTGCCGACGGGCGCTGAGAAAACGCAGAACGCTGATGCAACACTGATGCGGCCCTGATCCGACGCTGCGGTGAACCTGCGCCAATCTTGAGAAACCGCATCTCGGGCGCCCGCCACATAGCATGAGGGGGTGACTGCGTACGTCTCGGCTCTCGACCTGTTCTCCATCGGCATCGGTCCATCCAGCTCCCATACCGTGGGTCCCATGCGCGCCGCCCGCCGGTTCGCGCAGCATCTGGCCGCATCGGGTCTGCTTGAGCAGGTCACCGGCATCCGCTGCTCGCTGTATGGATCGCTCGGGTCCACGGGCCTGGGCCACGGCAGCCCCGATGCGGTATTGGCCGGGCTCACCGGGCTGAGACCCGAGACCTGCAATCCCGACGACGTGCGTTTCGCCTGGTCGGGCCTCGTGCCGGGTGCCACCCTCACCCTGCTCGGCGACCACCGCGTCGCGGTGAACCGGGACCACATCCGCTTCG
>JBBQYN010000009.1:0-20777 GCA_038208655.1 Actinomycetales bacterium | reverse complement strand
TCACGATTATCTCCTCAAGAATGGTTTGGGCCTTCACCCCCGACGCTCTTTCGGAGGAGAGAGTTTGCTCGGGGTTTACCCATATGTTCACGTAAAGACACATCGTTATGCCACTATAACCATACTCGTTTGCCCGATTTGGGCCAAGGGTAGGGCCGGAATGAGCCCAAGTTGTGACCTCCGGCGCGCCCGGGCCGCCCGCCTCCGCTCGCCCTCCGCCCTCCTTCCGGGCCCGCTTTCGGGGCACATTTCCGGGCCACAGTCGTCTGCTGACACGTGACGTTCAGGGGTGAACGGTAGGTTAGCGGGGTGACACCTGACGAGACGAGAGCCGAGCCCGATCAGCCGACCCCTGTCCCCGCTCCGGTCAAGAAACCGGCGGTGCGCAAGCCCGCTGCCGCCCGCACGGCGGCGACCCCGCGCACTCCGGCCGCTCCGCGCAAGCCGGCTGCCGCGCGCAAGCCCGCTACCCCGAGTAAGCCCGCTGCAACGAAGGCAGCGACGACTAGCCCGGCCGCCACGGCGTCCACTCTGGCCGCGAATGCTGTGGCGCCGGGCGCGTCCGCTGCGACGACGTCCGCTGCGGCACGCACCAAAGCACGATCCGCCGCCGGCTCAGTCGCGGCGAAGCCCGGTGCCGCCCGTTCGACCGCGGCCAAGACCGCCGCGTCGACGGCCGCCGCCCGGCGCAAGGCGGCGGCGGCGACCACAGCGGCCGAAGCGGCGCGCGTCGCCCTCGAGATCGACACCGCCGAGGCCGCACGACTGGCTCATGCCGCCTCACTGAACTCCGGCGAATCCGCTGCCGCGACTCTGAGCGTTCCGGTTCCGCTTCCTGAGGCAGTGGTCGCGGTGACGCCGCCGACTGCTGAGACAGTTGCCCTCCCGCCTGCGGCGCCGCAGGCCCCGGCACAACCGCGAACTCCGGCAGCGTCGACGAAGCCGAAAGCGCCCATGACGCCGGCCGCCCGAACCTCGCCCGCAGCAGGCCCGGCCGCCACCCGGACTTCCGCTGCCGCGCCTGTCGACGCATCCGTCGTTCTCAGCGTCGCCGGTCTACACAAACGGTTCGGTCAGAACACCGCGGTGTCCGGCATCGACCTCACCGTGCACGCGGGGTCTTTCTACGGCATCGTCGGGCCCAACGGTGCGGGCAAGACCACCACACTGTCCATGATCACCGGTCTTCTGCGGCCCGATGCCGGGTCCGTGCACGTGCACGGCATCAACGTCTGGGAGAAACCCCGCGCCGCCAAACGCGTCATCGGGGTGCTCCCCGACCGGTTGCGCCTGTTTGACCGTCTCACCGGGGCACAACTGCTCTACTACGCCGGAACGTTGCGCGGCCTCGATAACGCCACCGTGAAAGCCCGTTCGGCCGACCTGTCCGCGGCTCTGGGCCTAGATGATGCCCTGCACCGACTCGTCGCCGACTACTCCGTGGGAATGACCAAGAAAATCGCCTTGGCCTGCGCCATGATCCATTCCCCCCGCCTTCTCGTGCTCGATGAACCCTTCGAATCCGTGGACCCGGTCTCGGCCGTCAACGTCACCGAGATGTTGCAGAAATATGTCGCCAGCGGTGGGACGGTCGTGCTGTCTAGCCACGGCATGGATTTGATTCAACGTGTCTGCGACCACGTCGCGATCATCGTCCACGGCAGCGTTCTTGCCGCAGGCACCATCGATGAGGTGCGCGGAACGAAAAGCCTGGAAGAGCGTTTCGTGGATCTGGCCGGCGGGCGCACGGTCACGGAGGGCATGGAATGGTTGCACAGCTTCTCCGACTGAAGCTCAGCATGCTCGGCAATGCCCTGCGTGGCACCCCGAAGCACCGCATCGGCATGCTCCTGAGTGTTGTCCTGGGGGCCGCCCTGGTGCTCGTGCTGGGCTCGGCACTGCTCGGCCTCAGAGCCTCCGACGACCTGGCCCTGCTGCGGCAGGGAATGATCGTCGCCGGATCTCTGGTGCTCTGCGGGTGCCTGCTTGTTCCGCTGCTGTTGGCCCCGACGGACCAGATGGATCCGCGCGCGTTCGCCGATCTGGGGCTCCCCGTGAAAGACCTCGCCCGCGGAATCGCCCTGTCCGGACTGCTCGGGGTGCCGGGCGTGACCCTGGTGTTGCTGCTGCTGGCGACGGTGGTGACCTGGTCTCAGGGAATCGGCGGCACCATCTTTGCTGTGATCAGTGCCGTGCTGGTCACGGCCACGGCTGTTCTCGCGGCCCGCATCGCCACATCCGTCGCCCAGTTGGTTCACCCGGGTGCCCGCGAGGTCTCCGCGCTCTCGGCCCTGATCGGGCTGGTCGTGCTGCTACCCGGGCTGGTGCTGCTCCTGAACGCGGATTGGAACCGTTTCGGCCTCGACGTGCTGGGGGCTTCCGCGGAGTTGTTGGCCTGGACCCCGCTCGGCGCGGCCTGGTCGATCCCCGCCGACGTTGCCCTGGGAGCCTGGGGTGCCGCCCTGGCCCGGCTCGCCATTGCGGTGCTCACCGTGTACCTGCTCTGGCTGACCTGGGTCGCGCTCGTGACACACCTGCTCGTGACACCGGGCCGGGTGTCGCCGGTCACCGTGCACCGCGGACGCAGCTGGTTCGACAGCCTGCCACACACCCCCGCGGGTGCCATCGCAGCTCGCAGCATCACCGCGTGGAGTCGAGATTCGCGGTACTGGGTGGCACACCTGATGATCCCCGTGGTGCCCATTTTGGTACTCGTTCCGCTGTACATCGCCGGGGTTCCCGCGCACTACCTGACCCTGGTGCCGGTTCCGCTGATGTGTCTGTTCCTGGGCTGGGCCGGACACAACGACGTCGCCCTGGACAGCACCGCGATCTGGCTGCACGTCGTCTCGGGAACCCGCGGACTGGCCGACCGGTTCGGCCGGGCGGTACCGGCACTGCTCGTGGGAGCGCCGCTGGTCGGGCTCGGTTCGGTGCTGACGGTGTTCTTCTACGGTGACGGGGCGGTGCTGCCGGCGATGCTCGGCGTGACCAGTTGCCTGTTCCTGACCGGACTGGGCCTGTCCAGCTACTCTTCGGCCCGGTTCCCCTACCCGGCCACGAAACCCGGTGACAGCGCCTTCGCGTTGCCGCAGGCGTCCGACACCAGTTCAGCGGTGGTGCAGTCGCTCACCTTCGCCGGCATTCTGCTGCTGTCGCTGCCCGCGATCGCCGGTCTCGTGGCCGGGATTGTGCTGGACCCGTCGTGGTTCGGCCCGGCGCTCTGGAGTGGCGTCGGTGTGGGGCTGCTGGTCTTCGTGGCTGGTGTGTCCGGCGGTGCCCGGGCGTTCGACCGTCGCGGGCCCGAAATGTTGGCCGCCGCTCTGCGTGCCTGATTCACCCCGCCCGCGCGGTGAGAAAGATTAGAATGGCTCCATGATGGAACACTTTCGCGCGAGCATCGCCGAACCGGGACAGCCCGGCGGCGGCATTTCGACCCTGGACCGGGAACTGGAGGAGCTGCTCGAACAGGAGCAGATCGAACCGGGCGACCACGAACGGTTCTCGCACTACGTGCCCAAAGACAAGATCCTCGAGTCGGCCCTGTCCGGCAAACCCGTCAAGGCCCTGTGCGGCAAGAAATGGCTGCCGGGCCGCGACCCCGAGAAGTTCCCCGTTTGCCCGACCTGCAAAGCCATCTACGAAAAGATGAAGGCCAAGTAGCCCGTCAGCGGTATTCCGTTCCGATGACCGCATCGCCGCGGCCGAGCCGGAACGCATCGATCGGAAGCTCGCTCATCGACGCCTCCCGGCGGCTGCGGGCTAGCAGGGTTCCCGCCGCGCCGAGATAGCGCTCATCGACCACGCCCGCCGTGATCAACGGCACCAGCAGCTCACGCTCCCTGTCCGAACCCGGGACTGGAACCTCGGCCTTGGCCGACACGTCGGCGGCAACCCGCACGATCTCCGTGCGCGCGACCCCGCCGGCGTCCAGGGCCCGGAACGCGCTCTTCCTGCCGCCGACCGAGAGCTTCGCGGTCGATGTCTTCGCGACGTCGGTCCAGCGGCCGTCGGCGCTGGTGTGCGCCACGAGCTTGTAGACCATTCCGGCTGCCGGATGCCCGGAACCGGTGACCACCGACGTGCCCACTCCGAACGAGTCCACCGGAGAGGCCGAAAGCGCCGCGATCGCATGCTCGTCCAGATCGCTGGTCACGGTGATCCGGGTGTTGACCGCCCCCAGGGAATCGAGCTGGGCCCGCGCCGCCGCCACCACCGTCGGCAGATCCCCGGAATCGATGCGGATCGATCCGAGCCCGGTGCCCGCGACGGCCACGGCCAGGTCGATGCCTGCCGGCACGTCGTAGGTGTCGACCAGCAGAGTCGTGCCCACTCCGAACGCGGCGACCTGGGCGCGGAACGCGTCCGCCTCGGAATCGTGCAGCAGCATGAAGGAGTGCGCCGCGGTGCCCATTGTCGGCACCCCCCAGGTGCGGCCGGCCTCCAGGTTGCTGGTGGCCGTGAACCCGGCGATGAACGCCGCCCGGGCGGCGGCGACGGCCGCGTGCTCGTTGGTGCGCCGAGATCCCATTTCAGCGAGGGGACGCCCCAGACTCACCGCGACCATGCGGGCGGCGGCGCTCGCGACGGCGGTATCGAAATTGAGAATGCTGAGAATCAGCGTCTCCAGCACCACCCCCTCGGCGAAGGAACTCTCAACCATCAGCAGGGGCGAACCCGGAAAGTACACTTCACCCTCGGCGTAGCCGGAGATGTCACCACGGAAGGCATAATCGGCCAGCCAGTCCAGGGTGGGGCGACGCACCACGGCATTCTGTTCCAGCCAGCCGAGTTCGGCATCCGTGAATCGGAACGCCCGAATCTGCTCGAGCAGCCGTCCGGTTCCGGCCAACACGCCGTACCGGCGGCCCTCGGGGAGTCGCCGCGCGAAGGCCTCGAACACACACTCCCGGTCGGCGGTGCCACTCTGGATGGCGGCGTCCACCATGGTGAGTTCGTAACGATCGGTGCGAAAAGCGGGGGAAGAGATCACGTCGCCAGCCTAACCCGCGGTGCGGCGGCCCCGGAGGCGGCGCGACTAAGCTTGATTCAGTGACTGACGCACCGATTGGCATCTTCGACTCCGGGGTGGGCGGACTGACCGTGGCCCGGGCCATCAAGGACCAGCTGCCCAACGAATCCATCCTGTACATCGGCGACACCGCGCACTCGCCGTACGGACCCAAGAAGATCGCGGATGTGCGCGGTTTCGCGCTCGACGTGCTCGATGACCTCGTGGCGCAAAACGTGAAAATGCTCGTCATCGCCTGCAACACGGCCTCTGCGGCGATGCTTCGGGATGCCCGGGAACGCTACAGCGTGCCCGTCATCGAGGTGATCCAGCCCGCGGTGCGGCGTGCCGTGCAAACCACCCGAAATCACCGCGTGGGCGTGATCGGAACCACCGGCACGGTCAACTCCCGCGCCTACAACGACGCGTTCGCCGCCGCGACCCACATCCGGCTGGTCTCCCAGGCCTGCCCGCGGTTCGTTGAATTCGTGGAGGCGGGCATCACCACCGGGCCGGAACTGTTCGCCGTGGCCGAGGAATACCTGGCCCCTCTGCGACAGTCCGACGTCGACACCCTGGTGCTGGGATGCACGCACTACCCGTTTCTGCGCGGCGCGATCTCGTATGTCATGGGCGACGCAGTGACACTGGTCTCCAGCGATACCGAAACGGCCAACGACGTCTATCGCACCCTGGTCAGCCAAAACCTGGCCCGCACCGAAACGGCCCCGCCCAGCTACCGCTACGAGGCCACCGGCGACAGCGCCGACGATTTTCTGACCCTCGCCCACCGGCTGCTCGGCCCCCAGATTTCCCGTGTCGACCTGATCGAGACCGGCGCGCTCAGCCTGCGCGACCTCAACACCTTTACCGCCGCCACCAGCTTGAAGGAGCACCCGTGACCACCACCACCACCACCACCCCCCTGCGCATCGACGGACGCCGCAACGACGAGCTGCGTCCCATCACCATCGAACGCGGCTGGAGCGACCAGGCGGAAGGATCCGCCCTGATCTCCTTTGGCGGAACCCGCGTGCTGTGCACCGCGTCGTTCACCAACGGCGTGCCGCGCTGGATGAGCGGCAAGGGAAAGGGGTGGGTGACGGCGGAATACTCGATGCTGCCCCGCTCCACCAATTCCCGCATGGACCGTGAATCGGTCAAGGGCAAGATCGGCGGCCGCACCCACGAGATCAGCCGCCTGATCGGGCGCAGCCTGCGCGCGGTCGTGGACATGAAGGCGCTCGGCGAGAACACGCTGGTGCTGGACTGCGACGTGCTGCAGGCCGACGGCGGCACCCGCACCGCCGCCATCACCGGGGCCTACGTGGCGCTCGCGGATGCCCTGGAGTGGGGCCGCTCAAAGAAATTCATCTCCCAGAAGGCCCAGCCCCTGATCGACAGCGTCTCCGCCGTGTCGGTGGGCATCATCGGCGGTGTTCCCATGCTCGACCTGGCGTACACCGAAGACGTGCGCGCCGACACCGACATGAACGTCGTCGTCACCGGTCGTGGTCTCTTCGTCGAGGTTCAGGGAACCGCCGAAGCGGCCCCCTTCGACCGCACCGAGCTGAATTCCCTGCTCGACCTCGCCGTCGGCGGTGCCGTCTCCCTGACCGAGTTCCAGACGCAGGCGCTGGGACGCTGACCGTGCAGGTCGTGCTCGCCACCCACAACCCGCACAAGGTGGAGGAACTGCGCCGGCTGCTGGCCCCGGCGCTGCCCGGCGTGCAGGTGCTCGCTTATGACGGACCGGAACCTGTCGAGAACGGGGCCAGCTTCGTCGAGAACGCCCTGATCAAGGCGCGCGCCGCCGCCGCCCACACGGGGCTGCCCGCGATCGCCGATGACTCCGGAATCTGCGTGGACATCCTCGGCGGATCGCCGGGAATCTTCTCGGCCCGGTGGGCCGGCCCGGCGCGCGACGCCGAGGCGAACCTGCGCCTGCTGCTCTGGCAGCTGGGCGACATGGACGCCGAGCATCGCAGCGCACATTTCACCTGCGTCGCCGCGCTGGCATTTCCAGACGGAACCGAACGCCACGGCGTGGGGGACTGGCACGGCCAGCTGCTCGCGGAAGCGGCGGGCGCCAACGGGTTCGGCTACGATCCGATCTTCCTGCCCGACGGGTACGCGATATCTGCCGGCGAGCTGAACGCATCCGTCAAGAATCAGATCAGTCACCGCGCGCTGGCTTTCGATGCGCTGCTCCCCGAGCTTCGAGAACTGTTGCGCTGATCAGGTAAAAAGATACTCTGTGGCGGCGTGAGAATGGCACTCATTCCCAACTGTGCTCCCGGCTGGCGAATGCTGCCCGGGAGCCCTACCGTAGGGTCATGGGCCACAACCATGACCACGGAGCCGACACCGGCGCGGGGTCGAACCGTACCCGCCTGAGCCTGACAATCGCGATCATCGCGACCGTGCTGGTCGTCGAGGTGATCGGGGCATGGATCACCGGATCACTCGCGCTGCTGGCCGACGCCGGCCACATGTTCTCCGACCTGGCCGGGCTGACGATCGCCCTGATCGCGACCATCGTCGCCGCCCGTCCGGCGACGGATCGGCAGACGTTCGGCTATCAGCGGGCCGAAGTCTTCGGGGCGCTGCTGAACGGCCTGATCCTGATCGGTGTGGCCGTCGCGGTCGTCGTCGGCGCCGTGTTGCGCCTCCTCAGCCCGACACCGGTCGAGGTGCTCGCCGGTCCGATGCTGCTGGTGGCGTTGATCGGCCTGCTGGCCAATGTCGCCGGCCTGATGCTGCTGCGACCGGCCAAGGGCCGTTCGATCAACATGCGCGGTGCCTACCTCGAAGTGCTCGGCGACGCCCTCGGCTCGGTCGCCGTGATCGTGGCCGCCGTTGTGATCCTGCTCACCGGTTTCGCCCAGGCGGACGCCCTCGCGTCACTGGTGATCGCCGCGATGATCGCACCGCGTGCATACCTGCTGCTGCGCGACGTGGTGCGGGTGTTCAGCGAATCCACCCCCGCCGACACCGACGTCGCCGCCATCCGCGGTCACCTGCTCGGCACACCGGGAGTTGTCGCGGTGCACGATGTGCACGTGTGGGCGATCACGAGCGGGGCACACGTTTTCAGCGCCCATGTGGTCGTGCACCCCGACGTGTTCGCGGCCGGCGGGGCGGGCGCGCTGCTGGACACCCTGTCGGACTGCCTGGCCGAGCACTTCGACGTGGCACACTCCACATTCCAGCTGGAACCGGCCGAACATGCCGCGCATGAGGGGCAGCACCACCGCTGAATCTTCCGCGAGGCCTACCGTTCGTGGTCGTCGGCTTCGTGACGGCCGTCGTGGCTGTTCTTGAACATTTCCGGATCCAGCACCAGCGAGTCGGTGTGCGGCACGGTGAGCTGCTGGTGCCGCTGGCGTTCCTCACGGCGGGCCGTCATGGTGGACTGCACGTAGTGCCAGATCGTGGGGATCAGCGTCACCACGACCGCGCCGATCAGAATGATGTCGATGTAGTCCTGCACGAAGCGGGCGACGGGCGGGATATAGCCCAGAAAATACCCTGCCGAGGTCAGGCCGGCCCCCCAGATCAGCGCGCCGACCAGGTTGTAAAAGGTGTACTTGCGGTAGTCCATGTGACCCACGCCGGCCGCCACCGGGGCGAAGGTGCGCACGATGGGTACGAACCGGGCCACGATCACCGCGAGGCCGCCGAACCGCACGAAAAACGAGTTGGTTCGCTCGACATTCTTGACGCTGAAAATGCCCGATTCCTTGCGTTCGAACACCCGCGGGCCAAAGCGATGCCCGATCAGGTACCCCACCTCGCCGCCCAGGAACGCGGCGAAGCCGATCGCGAGGGCCACCCACCAGATGTCGATGGTGATGACCCCGGCGAAGGTCAACAGGCCGGTGATCACCAGCAGGGTGTCGCCCGGCAGCAGGAAGCCGATCAGCAGCCCGGTTTCGGCGAAGACGATCGCGCAGACCCCTAACAGAGCCCACGGACCGAAGCCGTTGATCAGTACTTCCGGGTCGAGCCACGGAATCACGGCGGTGGGAATCACGGCACTCCAGTCGGCTCTCGGCCACGTAAGCGATCGCGTTACGGTAGCAAAAGAGTACCGCTGCCGGAACGGGAACGACCTGAGAATCTTTTCGTCAGCACAACACCGTATTGATCAGCCTGGTGCGGGAGAGGGGACTTGAACCCCCACGCTCGAAAGCACAGGAACCTAAATCCTGCGTGTCTGCCAATTCCACCACTCCCGCGGCTGCCCGCTCAGTCTAGTTCGCCTGTCACCGGCCCGCTCGCCCCGGTTCGGCCCAGCAGAGCGTCACGGCATCCGCTGGTTTGCGCTCGCAGGGCCGCGACGACCGCCGCCACGGCGCCCTGCCGCAACGACTCCGGTCGCAGTACCATCCAGTACGGCAGGCGTTCATGAAAATGCTCCGGCAGCAGCCGCACCAGGTCCGCATGGCGGTCCGCCATGAAGCAGGGCAGAAAACCGATTCCTGCCCCCGCTCGGGTTGCCTCGACGTGCACGAAAACGTTCGTGGAACTGAGCGAATCCAGCATGCTGGGCACCAGACGGCGGGGCGCATCGAGATCGTCCACCTGCAGCATCGAGTCCACGAAGTAGACCAGCGGATGCCGCACCAGCTCCGCCACGTTCGTGGGTGTGCCCCGCTCGGCCAGGTACTCCCGCGAGGCGTACATGCCCAGCATGTACTCGCCCAATCGGAACGCCTCCGCGCGATGCACCTGGGGTTCGCCGACGACCACCTCGATGTCGAGACCGGACCGGTGCTGCAGGGCGCGTCGGGTGACCGTGACGATCTCCACCCGCACGAGGGGGTGCCGCAGCTGCAGTGCGGCCACGGCGGGGGCCGCGATGTACGCGCTGAAGCCATCCGTTGCCGAAATGCGCACCACGCCCGACAGTGCCGGCGCCGCATCCGGCTCTGCGCCCAGCACGGCCACGGCCGATTCCACCTGCTCCGCGGCCCGCACGGCCCGGGCGCCGAGCGCGGTGAGCTCCCAGCCGCCGGTGGTGCGGGAGAGCACCCGGGCGCCAAGCACCTGCTCCAAGGCGGTGATCCGCCGCGAAATAGTGGTGTGGTTCAACCCCAGGCTCTGGGCTGCGGTGGTGAATCGACCCGAGCGCGACACCGCCAGCAGGATCAGCAGGTCGTCGGGATTCGGGGCAGCGGGGGAGGTCACATCTGCAATTATGCACAGTTGCTGTGGCGAACTGGTTCTTGCTGCACCACTTCTCTGCAGGAATACTCGACACGTCGCACCTCACCCATTCACGACTGTCAAGGATGACAGCGAAGGAGTTCGTCATGAGTCTGAGCCAACGTCCCCCCGTCGACGGAGCACCAGGCGCCGCCGGAACCGTCCCGGCATCCCGAGCGGATACCGCCGGCGAAAAATCCGGCCTGAAGAAAGTCGTGGCCGCCTCCATGGTGGGCACCGTGGTCGAATGGTACGAGTTCTTCCTCTACGCCACCGCCGCGAGCTTGGTCTTCGGCACGGTTTTCTTCCCCAACGCCGGCAGTCAGCTCGACGGCATCATCGCCGCCTTCGTCACCTACGCCGTGGGGTTCATCGCCCGGCCACTCGGCGGCATCGTCTTCGGCCAGATCGGTGACAAACTCGGCCGCAAACACACCCTGCAGGTGACCATCGTCATGGTCGGCGTGGCCACCTTCCTGATGGGCTGCCTGCCCGGCTTTGACACCATCGGCTACTGGGCTCCCGCGCTGCTCGTGGCGCTGCGCTTCATCCAGGGCTTCGCCGTGGGCGGCGAGTGGGGCGGCGCCGTGCTGCTCGTGGCCGAACACAGCCCGAACGCGTCGCGCGGTTTCTGGGCCAGCTGGCCGCAGGCCGCCGTGCCGGTGGGCAACCTGCTCGCCACCTTCGTGCTGCTCACGATGACCTGGCTGCTGCCGCCCGACCAGTTCCTCAGCTGGGGCTGGCGCGTCGCGTTCTGGCTCTCCGCCGTGATCGTGGTCATCGGCTACTACATCCGCACCCACGTGAGCGAAGCACCAATCTTCCTCGAAGCCCGCGCGCAGGTCGAGCAGGAGAAGGCCATCAGCTACGGCGTGCGCGAGGTCGTACGCCGCTACCCCAAGGGAATCCTCGGCGCCATGGGGCTCCGCTTCGCCGAGAACATCCTTTACTACATCATCGGGAGCTTCTCGATCGTGTACCTCGTCACCGTGCACCAGTACAACACCGGCTCCCTGCTGCTGGCGTTGCTGCTCGCCCACGTCGTGCACTTCCTGGTCATCCCGCAGGTGGGCCGGCTCTCCGACCGGGTGGGTCGCAAGCCGGTGTACCTGGCCGGCGCCGTGCTCGGCGCCACCTGGGCGTTCTTCGCCTTCCCGATGTTCGACACCCTGAACCCGGTGCTCATCGTACTGGCCATCACCGTCGGGCTGTGCTTCCACGCCCTGATGTACGCCGGTCAGCCCGCGATTATGGCCGAGATGTTCCCCACCCGCATGCGCTATTCCGGGGTGTCCCTGGGCTACCAGGTCACCTCGATCCTGGCCGGGTCGCTGGCGCCCATCATCGCCGCCGCCCTGCTGCAGCGATTTGATTCCTGGGTGCCGGTGGCTATCTACATTGTCATCGCCTGCAGCATCACGGTGGTGGCGGTGCTGACCCTCAAAGAGACCCGCGGAGCCTCTCTTCGCGACATCGACGCGGTCGATGCCCGCACTCATGGCTTGGCCCCGGCGGCGGCATTCCAGGGCGGCACGAAATGACTGACGCACCGCTTGCCGGCCGCCGTGCCCTCGTGACCGGGGGAGCGAGCGGCATCGGGGCCGCCGTGGTGCGGTCGCTGGCCGCACGGGGTGCCCAAGTGGTCGTCGCCGACCGCGACGCGGCCGGCGCGGCCCGGCTCGCCGCCGAGGTCAACGGGTCCAGCTGGGAGGTCGACCTGCTCGACCCAGCCCAACTGACCGACGCGGCGCTCGCCGAGGCCCTGAAGGGGGTGGATATTCTGGTGAACAACGCCGGCATCCAGCGGGTCAGCCCCATCCAGGACTTTCACCCCGACGACTTTCGCCGCATTCTGGCGCTGATGCTCGAGGCGCCCTTCCTGCTGATCCGAGCGGTGCTGCCGCAGATGTACGCCGCCGGATTCGGCCGCATCATCAACGTCTCCTCGGTGCACGGCATCCGGGCCTCCCCGTTCAAGAGCGCCTATGTGTCGGCCAAGCACGGGCTGGAGGGCCTGTCGAAGGTCACCGCACTGGAAGGCGGCGAACACGGTGTCACGAGCAATTGCGTGAGCCCCGGGTACGTGCGCACGCCGCTGGTGGAACAGCAGATCACCGACCAGGCGCTCGCGCACGGCATTCCCGAGGCCGAGGTGCTCAGCCGTATTCTGCTCACCGAGAGCGCCATCAAACGCCTCGTTGAACCCGCCGAGGTGGGCGCCCTGGTGGCCTGGCTGGCGGGCACAGATGCGGCCATGGTCACCGGGTCGACGTACACGATGGACGGTGGCTGGTCGGCGCACTGACCAGCCCTGCGCCCCCCGAGAAGCCACTATTCGCCCCTCGCCCGCTCGGCAAGGGGCGAAAAGTGGCTTTTCGCGGAGGTGCTGAACCCCGTGGCGCGCGTGTTTGACCGCAGCCTGTGGATAACTTCACGGGGTGTGCGCAATCAGGTCATGATGCGTGCATGAGCGAAGCCGTGCGTGTGATTACCGAACAGGTCCGGCTGCGTGTGCGGCGGGAAGGCATCGACCTGAGCAGCGACAGCGCCCTGGCCGACGAGTACGTGCGCGACGAACTGCGCCGCTACAGCGAACGGGCCCTGGGCGGGGCCATGCCGCTGATCCACGACGAGCATCAGGCCGCCCGTGAGGTGGTGGCCTCGCTGACCGGGTTCGGGGTGCTGCAACCGCTGCTTGATGATGTCGACATCGAGGAGATCTGGATCAACGGTCCGGACCGGGTCTTCATCGCCCGCAACGGGGTACCGGAGCTCACCGCGATGCACCTCACCGACCGGGCCGTGCGCGACCTCGTCGAGCGGATGCTGCAAGCCTCCGGTCGCCGTGTCGACCTGTCCTCGCCTTTCGTGGATGCGACCCTGCCGGACGGATCCCGCCTGCACGTGGTCATTCCGGACATCACCAAGCATTACATCGCGGTGAACATTCGCAAGTTCACCCGCCGCATCCGTGATCTGGGGCAGCTCGTGGGCCTCGGATCGCTCACCCCGCAGGCCAGCGAATTTCTGCGCATGTGCGTGCTGGCGGGGCAAAACATCCTCGTCTCCGGTGCCACCCAGACCGGCAAGACCACCATGCTCAACGCGCTCCTATCGGCGGCGCGCACCGGCGAACGCATCGTGACGGTGGAAGAGACCTTCGAACTGGATCTCAACGCCCGTGACGTGGTCGCCATGCAGTGCAGGCAATCCAGCCTCGAAGGCACCGGCGAGATCACCCTGCGCCGCCTGATCAAGGAGGCCCTACGGATGCGGCCGGACCGGCTGATCGTGGGGGAGGTGCGCGAAGCCGAAAGCCTGGACCTGCTCATCGCACTGAACAGCGGGCTACCCGGCATGTGTTCGATCCACGCCAACAGCGCCAGGGACGCCCTGGCGAAACTCTGCACCCTGCCGCTTTTGGCCGGTCGTAACATCGACTCCGCCTTCGTGCTGCCCACCGTGGCCGGCTGTATCGACATCGTGGTGCACTGCGACCTGGATCGCTTCGGGGTGCGGCGCGTGACCGAAATCATCGCCCCGAGCGGGCAGCTGACCGGGGCCATGATCGAGGCCAGTCCCATCTTCCTGTCCCCGACGGGGCAGCTGAGACCGACCGGCGGGTACCCCACCAAGCTCGCCAAGTTTCGCAGCGCCGGACTGGACCCGGCCCACGTTCTCGGGGCGGGCGCCGCATGAGCGCCGCCGTGAGCCAGCCGGGGCTGAGCGTGTTGAGCGACCTCGTCGCCGCCGTGCTGAGCGCCGCCGGAGCGTTCGGCGCCCTGCTCGGCGTCGGCCTGGTGCTGACCTGCTCACCGTTCCTCTGGCCGGCGGATGCGTCGACAACTCGGCGGCACCGGGCGTGGGGTCAGCGTCTGCGCACCCGCCTGGGGCAGGCAGGGTTCGGAACGCTGCCCGAATCGGTGTTCCTGGCCCTGTCCGTGGTCGTGGGCCTGGCCGCCGCCGCGCTGGCGCAGGGGCTGCTCGCCGTGACAGCCCTCACGGTGATCGCCGGCGTCGCCGGCGTCGCGGTGCCGACCCTGATCGTCGGGAGGCGGGCCCGCAGCCGCCGACATGCGAACCGCACGGTCTGGCCCGATGTTGTCGACCACCTGGTGTCGGCGCTACGTTCCGGTCTGGCCCTGCCCGACAGCGTCAGCAGCCTCGCCCACACCGGCCCGCCCGCCACCCGCGGAGCCTTCGCCGGCTTTGAAGGCGAGTACCGGGCCACCGGCAACTTCGCGCACTGCGTGGAAGAACTCAAGGCCACTCTGGCCGACCCGATCGCGGACCGCATCCTCGAGACCCTGCGAATGGCCCGGGACGTCGGCGGAACCGACCTCACCCTGGTGCTGCGCAGCCTTGCCGCGTGGCTGCGCCAAGACACCGCAGTGCGGGCCGAGGTCGAAGCCCGACAATCCTGGGTGGTGAACGCCGCCCGGCTCGGTGTCGCCGCACCGTGGATCATCCTGGTGCTGCTCTCCACCCGCCCCGAAGCGGCGCTCGCCTACAACACCCCCGCGGGTAGTGCCGTCATCGCGGGCGGGCTGGTGCTCTCGCTGCTGGCTTACCGCATCATGATCGCCCTCGGTCGGCTGCCCGAGGAACGCCGGTGGTTCCAATGAGCCCGACCCTGGGCTGGGCCGCGCTGTGCGGCACCGCCCTCGGGGTGGGGTTGTGGTCACTGGTGAGCTTGGTGCCCCGGCTCAGCCAGCCCCGACTCGCCGACCGGCTGGCCCCCTACCTGCTGGACCTGTCCGCAGAAGCACGGATGCTGGTGGGTCGCCGCAGCGTGGATCCGCTGCCGGTTCTCGGCAGCCTGTTCGCTCCGTTGCTCGGCTGGCTGGTCGGGCTGCTGTCGCGGGTGCTGGGCGGCGCGGACACCATCGAGACGCGACTGCGCCAGTCCGGGTCCACGGCCACGGTGGAAGACTTCCGGTTCCGCCAGCTGGTCTGGGCGATCGGCGCGTTCGGCATCGGGGTGGTGCTCGCGGCCACCGTGCCGGCGCTGCGCGGCCTTCCTCTGGCGCTGCAACTGCTCGTGCCGGTGCTGGCCGCCCTCGGCGGGGTCGTGCTGCGGGACGCCGCCCTGAACCGGGCAGCGCAGGCCCGGTTGCAGCGTATGACCAGCGAGCTCCCGACAATTCTAGAGTTTCTCACGCTGTCCCTGTCGGCCGGGGAGGGAATTCTTGACGCCCTGCGCCGGGTATCGGCGAGTAGCTCGGGTGAGCTATCCCGGGAACTGGCCGGAGTCGTCACCGACGTGCACAGCGGCCTGCCACTGGCCGTGGCACTGAGCAACCTGGCCCGACGCCTCGACCTGGCCGAGGTGACCCGTTTCGTCGACCAGGTCAGCGGCGCGCTGGACCGGGGTTCGCCGCTCGCCGAGGTGCTGCGAGCCCAGGCGCAGGACGCCCGGGAACAGGCCAAGCGAGCGCTGCTGGAAACGGCTGGGAAGAAGGAAGTGGCGATGCTCGTTCCGCTGATATTCCTGATTCTGCCGATGACCATCGTCTACGCCATCTTTCCCGGCCTGGCCGTGCTGCAAACCGGATTTTAACCCAGACTCTCACCGCCCCCGTGACCCACCACAACCCACCCGTCACCACCTCACCCACGGAAAGCAGGTACTCATGAATCCCATAGTCACGCCCGAACCCGTCGTGGACCTCGCGGAGGCTACGTCGAGCGAATCGATCCCGACAGAGTCGACTCCGGCCGAAACCGCGCCGTCGGCCGTTCTCGACGAACGCGGCGATGTGCCCGGCTGGGTGCTGATCACCTTGATGACGGCGGGCCTCGTGGTGATCATCTGGGGTTTGGCCGGCCCCGCGCTCAGCGGCCTGTTCCAACAGGCCATCGATCGCGTCAGCGGGCTGTAGGCCGTGCCCGGGCGCCGTGCTGGCCCCAGGGGCACGACCCGCCCGGGGGAGCAGGGTTCGGCGGTGGCCGAGTTCGTCATGGTGGTGAGCCTGCTCACCGTGCTCACCCTGGCCGTTCTGCAACTGGGCCTGGCCCTGCACGTTCGCAACACGGTACTGGACGCTGCGGCCGAGGGCGCCCGCTTCGCCGCGCTCGCCGGCAACAGCCTGCCTGAGGGGACCGAACGTACCCGCGACCTGATCACCGTGGCGATCGGAGCGGCCTATGCACACAGTATTGCAACGAGCCAGAGCACCGTCGGCGGCTACCCGGGCATTACCGTGCGAGTCCACGCCCCGTTGCCGGTGCTGGGCCTGCTCGGACCGGCCGGCGCCTTGGAGGTGAGCGGGCATGCGGCATTGGAGAACCCCCGGTAACCGGCCGGGCCGGCGCGCAGGCCAGGGCCGGAGTGCGGAGGATGGCACCGCATCGCTCGAATTCCTCACGGCCGGGCTCCTGCTGCTCGTGCCGTTGGTGTATCTGGTGGTAGCCCTGGCGGCACTGCAGGGCGGCGCGCTCGCCGTGGAAGGTGCCGCCCGGCAGGCAGCGCGGGTCTACGTGCAAGCGCCTACCGAAGCGGACGCCCAGGGCCGGGCGGATCGCGCTGTGCGGGTCAGCCTCACCGATTACGGCCTCGATGCCGATGCGGTCGCCGTGCAGATCAGCTGCAGCGCTGCCTCGACGGGCTGCCTCACCCGGCAGGCGTCCGTCAGCGTGACCGTGATAGCGCGGGTACCGCTCCCCCTGGTGCCCGATCTGCTCTCCCTGTCGCGGGCGGGCAGCGTTCCCATCGCCGCCACCGCGACCCAGGTCGTGTCGCGTTTCTGGAGTGCCGACGTCGCGGCACGGCCGTGACGCGCACGGCCGTGACGCGCCCGGCTTCGCTCGCCGATGAGCAGGGCTCCACCCTGATTTTGACCATCTTCTACGCGTTCCTGGCCCTGAGCCTGATCCTCGTGGTCGCGGCGGCGAGCTCGCTATACCGGGAACGCACGGCACTGTTCAGCCTCGCCGACGGTGCCGCCCTCGCCGGTGCCGAGGCCTTCAACGTGGACGCGGTCGCTCCCGGGGCCGCTGGAACCACCCCGATTCTGCTGTCGGCCGATGTGAACGCGGCCGTGTCGGCGTACCTGGAGCGGGCGCCGCACGCTGAGTTCGACGACTTCTCGGTGGCCAGTGCCGTCTCCGTGGACGGCACAACGGCAACCGTGACGCTCAGTTCCTCCTGGCGGCCCCCGGTGCTGACGGCGGTGCTCCCGCGCGGAGTTCGGGTGGACGTGACAGCTGTGGCGCGGTCGGTGTTCGCCGACTGAGCACAGGCTGTGTGTCGGCCGGGCGCTCATCAGGCTAAAAAAAGAAAATCAGCCCAAACAGGGGGTAATCTACTTTCAGAAAGGGGTGTATGCTACGCTCATTCTTGTAGTCGACAAAGGAAGCCTCCTACCGCGTAGGAGGCTTTTTATATAGTCCAGCCGGTGACCCCGGTTGGTTCGTCAGGGATTGTGAATTTGATCGAATGTGATTCGATTTGGGAACCTGTCCATCCGGTGCGGCCGCCACCAGGGTGCCCCAGTTTTCCGCGGCTCAAGTTCTTCCCAGCGTGATTGACCGTGATACTGATGGACGTAATCCTCGACCTGCGCAGCATGTCGCTGCTCGACTTTGACTCGGAGCTGCCCTGCGAGGGCGTGCACCACGAACGAGGACTCAGCGGTCACGTTCCCACCGAATCCGGCGGATTCATGGTGATATCGCCCTGCTGCGGGCCCAAGGTGGTGCAGTGCTCCTCCCGTGTCGCGGCAATGCGCAGTTCCGGCGTGCTCTACTGCGGCGTGTGCGAAACCGAGCACCTCACCAGCGACTACCGCTTCGTGCCGATCGACCCCGAGTAGCCATCGGCCCGTGGCCCGGGCCCACAGCGGTAGCCTCGTCAGGTGCGCTCGATCGCGCACGCCCGTCGAGGAGTACCGTGACCGCTGAGAACGTCCCCACATCCACCGGTACGATCACGCTGCCGGGACTGGTCAGCAGCACCGCAGCAGCATCCGTTCCGGCCAACCGCCTCAGCGGGGCCGCCGCGCAATTGGCGACCGGCGTCAGCATCAACTTCGGTTCCGCACTCGCCGGGCTGCTCATCCCCGTGGTCGGCTCACCCATGGTGGTGGCCGTGCGGCAGGTCGTGATGGTGGCCGTGCTGTTGCCGTTCTACCGGCCCACCCGAGCCACCCTCACCTGGTCGCGACTGCGGCCGGCCATTTCCCTCGGCGTGGTGCTCGCGGTGATGAACGTCACCTTCTACGAGGCCGTCGGCATCCTCGGTCTCGGCGTGGCCGCAACGATCGAATATCTCGGCCCGCTCGCCGTTGCCCTGGCCCTATCACGCCGGCTGCTCGACTTTCTGTGCGCCGCCGCCGCGGCCGCCGGCGTTTTCGTGCTCACCTGGTCGGGCGGGGATTTCGACCTGCTCGGCGTCGCGCTGGCCCTCACTGCCGCAGCGGCCTGGGCCGGGTACATCGTGCTCACCCGCCGGGTGGCGCAGAACCTGCCGGGGTTAGAGGGCATCACCGTCGCCGGACTGGTCAGCCTGGCACTGCTGGTCCCCGTCGCGGTGTTCACCCTCGACGTGTCGAGCCTGAACTGGGGCGTGATCGGCCTGCTGCTGGCCATCGGTGTGCTGTCGTCGGCGTTCCCGTACACCCTGGACACCTTCATCCTGCGGCGCATCACGCCTCGGCTCTACGCGATCATCACCAGTTGCGGGCCGGTCATCGCCGCCGGGTTCGGCGCGCTGGTGCTGGGGGAGACCTTCACCCTGCAGCAGCAGATCGCGATCCTCGTGGTCTGCGCGGCGGCCGCCGCCGCCATCGCCACTGCGCGCACCCCGCGGGGCGCGGCGCCGGCCGCGACCTAGTCGGTGCTGGTCTCGTGACCGGGGCCCTACTGAATACGGATGCCCAGGTGCGCCGCCAGCAGCGGCGACAGCAGGGCCAGCTGGGCGTCGTCCACGGTCGCGTCCCGCAAACCTTCGAGCCCCTGGATGGCGCCGAACTCGCTTGAGCGCAGGTCGACATCCGTCAGGCGGGCCCCGCCCACGTCGAGCGTTCCAATGCGGCAGTTGCGCAGTTTCAATCGCTGCACAGTGGCGCTGCAGAGGTCGAGCTCGTCGATGATGCAGTCGCTCAGCAGCACGTCGGTCAGGGTGGCGTTGCGAAAATTCACGAAGTCGAGCTTGGAGCCCTCGATGTGCAGCGACGGCACCGTGGCCTCGTAGGCCTCCACGGAGCCCAGCCGGGCGTGCTCCAGACGAACGTCTCGCCACGACGACCGAGGTGCGCTGAAGACCGGCGCGTGCAGATTCTCGAAGACGCACTCCGACACGGTGATGCCGCGCAAGGCAGCGTCGCCCAGTGACACCCCGTCGAAACGGCACTCGTCGAAGGTGCAGCCGGTCAGGTCACGGGATTCGAGGTTCACACCGGTGAAGTGCTGCCCGACACAGTCGGTGCCGCGCCGGAGGGCGGCCCCGTCGTTGTGAATCAGCCCCTCCAGCCGGATCGGGTCGAGCGCTGGAGCCCGCACGGTGGCCGACGCGCGGGGAGCACGTGCCACGGTTACGGGGCGCTGACGGGTTCCAGCACGAACACCGGAATCTGCCGGTCGGTGCGCAGTTGGTAGGTCGCGTAGCCGGGGTAGGCCGCGACGGCCCGGTCCCACCAGAGCGCCTTCTCGGCGCCGGTCACCTCCCGGGCGAGCATGTCGCCTTTCTTTGGGCCGTCCTGCAACTCCACGAGCGGATGCGCAACGACGTTGGCATACCAGGACGGGTTCGCGTCTGCGCCGCCCGTGGACGCCACCGCCGCATACGCGCCCTCATGCTCGACACGCATCAGCGGAGGCTTGCGCACCTTGCCCGACTTCGCCCCGAGCGTGGTCAGAATGATCACGGGCATGCCGCGCATCAGGGTGCCCTCAGTGCCCCCGGACCCTTCGTACAACGCGACCTGGTCACGCACCCACTGGGCAATGCTGGCTTCGTACTCTCCGATGACAGGCATACCGTTCGGGACGGCGCGCGGCCCCCGGTTATTCCCCGTCGCCGTTCCACAACCCGCGCCGGGGACGGGACGTGTACCGGGGCATGAACCTGGCCAGCAGCAGTGCGCCGCACAGCCCGACCGCACCCATCACCCCACTGGCCAGTGACAACGACGCGAGCGCGGTGATGCCGGCGACGCCGAGCGGCGCGGCGGCGCTGCCGAGGTCGGCGGTGAACCGCCACGCCCCCAGGAACGGCGCCGGGTCGTGCTGCGGCGCCAGGTCGGCGCCGAGGGTCATCAGCAGGCCGCTGCCGATTCCATTGGCCAGCGCCAGGAACATCGCCACGGCGATGAACCATTCCACGTTGCTCGGCAGGTCGTGAGTGAACGCCAACACCAGGTGTCCGGCGCCGAGGCCCACCATCGAGGGGATGGCGCTCCAGATGCGCCCGAACCGGTCCATAATCTGACCGCTGGCATAAAACAGGGCGAAGTCGATGCCGCCGGCGATGCCGATGATCAGGGCAGTCTCGGGCGCGCTGATGCCGATGCTGAGCGCCCAGAGCGGCAGGATCACGGTGCGACTGGCGCGCATC
>JBBQYN010000008.1:0-22316 GCA_038208655.1 Actinomycetales bacterium | reverse complement strand
AGCACCCAGAACGCCCCCTGCGGCGAATTGTACCGTTGCGCGATGCGTTCCAGTTCCGACTCGGTCAGGCTGTCCGACCCGGCCAGCCGGCAGGCCGCGGCGAAACCCGGCGCCTCATCCAGCATGCCCAGCGCCGGCGCGACGGACCCGCTGTAAGTGTCCACGTCCGCGAGCACCACGGTGTGCCCGGCGGCCGCGATCTCGGCCGCGATGTTGATGGCGAGCGTGGTGCGCCCCGGCGCCCCGCACGGCCCCCACACCGCGATCACCTCACCCAGGTGCGGCATCGCCGCCGCCGGCCGGGTGCCGCCCACCCGCAGAGGCACGGCGCCGGCGCCCAGCAGCCCCTCGATCTGCTCCCACGGCGCACCGGAGTCGACCACCTCGTACAGGCCCAGCGCCGCCGCATACCGGCGATCCTGAGCGCCGCCGGCGAGGGCGATCACCCGGATCCCCCGGTCGTCGCAGGCCGTGATCAGTTCCGCGGTGAGCGTGTCGCGGTGCGCGCCCACCAGCACCACCTGCGGTTCCCCGCGTCGCAGCGCCTCGATCAGAGCGGATGCCGTCTGCGCGCGCGCCAGCACCGTGTGCCCGTTCTCGAGAATGTCGACCAAAAGCCGGTCCTCCGTGGGCCGGTCCACGGCCAGGGCGAGGGCGACCATCACCCCACCAGTGCGCTGTTGACGGGAACCGCGGCGAGGGCGTCACCGTTGGCGAGGGACTCCAGCACCGCCGCGACGGCGGTTTTGGGCACCAAAATCTCCACCGACTGGGCGCCCTCGGTCGAGATCAGGCCGGTATCGTCGAGCACGCGCACCACCCCGGCGCCGGCCACGAGCACCACGGGCGGCCCGAACCGGGTGGGTTCGGTCTGCGGCGCCGCCCAGACGTCCACCACGGTGCCCGCCACGACCGATTCCGCCAGGCGGCCCTGCAGGTTCACCACAATGTTGGTCACCGTGGCGCCCGCGGTGCCGCCCACGGCCGCGGCCGGCACCAGCTCGCCGGCCGCCACGGTACGGGTCACGAGGGCCCCGTCGGTCGGGAGCCGGCTGGGCGTGAGGTAGAGGCTGTCGGCGTCGGGAAACCGGGCGCTGGTGGGCACCAGGTCGGCCACGTCGATACTGTCCCCGACGGCAAGGGTGTGCCGGGCTGTGTACACCGTCACGGACTGTTCGGCCCGGGCCACGATCACCCCGACGGCGATGACGGATGCCGCCACCAGCGCCAGTCCGATCGCAAAGCGCGGGTCGAACCAGAACCGGCGACGGGTGCTCGGAGCGGCCGTTCTCATCGTGAGGGATGCCATGAGTACATCGTTACCCCTGTTTTGCCCCGCCGGGAAAGTTATCCACAGGTAAATTTTCGATCTTCCGCGATTCTCTGCGGCGGAGCATACTCAGGACATGACCGAATCCGACTCTGCCCCCGGTGTCGGCCGATTTCTCACTCTGGCCGACACGGCGGAGGTGCTCGCGATCAGCGTGTCCGAGGCCCTCGCGCTCGTGCGCAGCCACGAACTGCCCGCCATTCGCATCGGCACGGCCGGCGCCTGGCGGGTGGAGCGCATCGTGCTGGAGAGTTACATCGACGCCAAGTACGAGGAGGCCCGGCGCATGGCGCTGTGGGAGCAGTCCGATTTCAGCAACATTCCGGAGCTGTCGGGAGGGTCCATCATCCGCCCCGCCCCGCACCCGCCGCAGTCCGCTTCTGACCCGGACCTCGACTGAGATCCGGACCTCGACGGACGAAACCGCACCGGTCAGCCCGACGGCCCCAGGCGCACCAGCTCGATGTGCGGCAACGGCACGATGCGCACCTGTGACACGTTCCGGGAACGCCGGGGCAGCCCGGGTTCGTGCACGGCGAGGTCGAGATGGTCGCGCCCCACCCTGTCGATGGTGCCGGTCAGCCGCCCCACCGGTGTGCTGAGGTCGACCGTCGTGCGGCGACGGCACAGGTCACGCAGCACGAACGGCAGCCCGATTCGGTCAGAGACCCGCGCCGTGCGCTCGGATTCCGCCACCAGCGACTCCGCCACGTCGGCCGGAGCCAACACCACGGCGGCGATACCGGCCAACGGCAGCACGCACTGCACACGCTGGGCGGGGGCGTCGAGCAGGTCGGCGGCGAGCCAGTCCCGGCCGAAAGCGGTGGGGCGCAACAGCAGGGTGTCTCCCGACAGCAGCACGATGCGCACCGCCCCGCCGGCCCCAGCGGATGCCGGAGCCGCCCCGCCGGCGAGGCTGGTCAGCCGGCCCCGCAGGGTGAGCCGCCCGATCTGCAGGCGCTCCTCTTCGGACCGCAGGGTCAGCTCCTCGGAGTCGAGTCCGGTTTCGAGCTGGCCGGCGAGGTCATCAAAAAGATTGTCCCAGCGCACACGACGAAACTACCCGACCTGCCCGACCCGTGGAGCGTTCTCCACAGGCTCTAAAAGCGCTCGACACGTGTGCCGGGGAGTGGTTTAGTCTTCGTCGTATCGACAGCCTGCTCCCCTTTCGCGCACCGATCTCCGTGCCGCCCCGGTGCGACACACCCTCAATCGACGCACCCTCAACCGGCACACACTCACTACGGACCCGACAATCAGACTCGGAGACGCCATGCAACCCGACAGCGCAAGCAGCCCACGTACACCCCAGCAGCACCCGTCCCTGCACGCCACCCTGGGCGATGCCGCCCGCAACGGTGCCGGCGTGCCTAACGCCAGCTCGGCTCGCGCCGTCACGGCTCTGGCACCGACCCCACGCGCCGCACCGCCCCGTCCGGCTCCCGACAGCTACCCGGGAGCCGATCGGGGCATGTCCGACCCGGAGACCCTGCTCATCAACCTCAGCCGCTGCATCTTCGAGGTGCTGGCCGGCGCTCGGGACTTGGAGCAAATGGCCCGCTGGGTGACCGACGACGTCTACCGCAATCTGCTGTCCCGAGACGTATTGTCCAAGCGCGCCCGCGCCGTCACCAAACGCGCGAACATGATTCCCGCGTTCACGATCGGGAACATCCGCATGTCCGAACCCCGCGAAGGAGTGGTCGAAGCCGTGGTGATGGTGCACAGCCGAGCCCGGGCGCGGGTGATCGCGTTCCGCCTGGAGGCGGTGAACAACCGCTGGCGGGCCAGCTCCTTCAAGGTCTTGTGACCGTGTTGAACTGACCCGCCCTGCCGTCAATGCTGCGGCGCTATTTCTTCTTCGGTGCGGCCCGGCGTTCGGCACGGTTCACCGGGGCGGCGTCCGCATCCGCTGCGGTCGCCTGGCCGAAGGCACCGCGCCCGGGAGCGGCGGCGTTATCGGCGGGAGCGGTCGTATCGGCACGACGGGCACGGTCGGTCGCGGTCTGCTGAATCTGGCCGCGCTGGTTGCGCACCTCCACGCCGCCCGAATCGCTCGGGGCCGTGTAGCTGAGCTTCTCGGTCGCGGTTGCCGGCGGGGTGAGGCCCTTGGCGGCGACGACGGGCGCGGCCGTCGCGCCGACGGCCTGGGTCACCTGCACTTCGAGGTTGAACAGGAAGCCCACCGTTTCTTCGCGGATCTGCCCCATCATCTGCTGGAACATGGCGAAGCCCTCACGCTGGTACTCCACGAGTGGGTCGCGCTGCGCCATGGCGCGCAGGCCGATGCCGTCTTTGAGGTAGTCCATCTCGTAGAGGTGGTCGCGCCAGCGTCGGTCAATGACCGACAGCACCACGCGGCGTTCCAGTTCACGCATGGCCGGGGCCCCGAGGGACTCCTCGCGCTTGTCGTAGGCCACGTGGGCATCGGAGAGAATTTCGCGACGCATGAAGTCACGGTTGATCTTGCCGCGGTTTCCGGCCTCGGAAATGACCTCGTCGATGGTCAGGTCCACCGGGTAGAGCGTCTTCAGCTCGGTCCACAACGCGTCGAAGTCCCAGTCGTCACCGTTGCCCTCACCGGTGTGCACCTCAAGTACCTCGTCGATCACGTCGTCGAGGAACTTCTGGGTGCGGTCATGCAGGTCGTCGCCCTCGAGAATGCGTCGCCGGTCACCGTAGATGGCTTCACGCTGACGGTTGAGCACGTCGTCATACTTGAGCACGTTCTTGCGGATCTCGGCGTTACGACCTTCGACCTGGGCCTGGGCGCTGCGGATGGCGCGGCTCACGACCTTGCTTTCGATCGCCATGTCGTCGGGAACGCCCTGACGGCCCATCAGGCTTTCGGCGGCGCCGGCGTTGAACAGGCGCATCAGGTCGTCGGTCAGCGAGAGGTAGAACCGGCTTTCGCCCGGGTCGCCCTGGCGGCCGCTGCGTCCGCGCAGCTGGTTGTCGATGCGGCGGGACTCGTGCCGTTCGGTCCCGAGCACGTAGAGTCCGCCGGCCGCGATGACCTTCTCGGCTTCTTCGTTGACCTCGGACTTGACGGCGCCGAAGACGTCGTCCCAGGCAGCCTCGTATTCTTCGGGAGTTTCGACGGGGCTCAGGCCCTTGGCGTTCATCTGGGCCACGGCGAGGAACTCGGCGTTGCCTCCGAGCATCACATCGGTGCCTCGACCGGCCATGTTGGTTGCGACGGTGACCGACCCGAGCCGGCCCGCCTGCGCCACGATGGCCGCTTCACGGGCGTGGTTCTTGGCGTTGAGCACCTCGTGCCGCACGCCCTTCTTGGCGAGCAGACGGGAGAGGTACTCGCTCTTTTCCACGCTCGTGGTACCCACCAGCACGGGCTGGCCGTTCTGGTGGCGCTCCAGGATGTCCTCGACGACCTGGCCGAACTTGGCTTCCTCGTTCTTATAGATCAGGTCGGACTGGTCGATGCGCTTCATGGGCTTGTTGGTGGGGATCGACACCACGCCGAGCTTGTAGGTGCTCTGGAACTCAGCAGCTTCGGTCTCGGCCGTACCGGTCATGCCCGAGATCTTGGAGTACAGCCGAAAGTAGTTCTGCAGGGTGACCGTCGCGAGGGTCTGGTTCTCGGCCTTGACGGCCACGCCCTCCTTCGCTTCGATGGCCTGGTGGATGCCCTCGTTGTAGCGTCGGCCCATCAGGATGCGGCCGGTGTGCTCGTCGACGATGAGCACCTCGCCGTTCATCACGACGTAGTCCTTGTCTTTTTTGAACAGGGCGTTGGCCTTGATGGCGTTGTTCAAAAACGAGATCAGCGGGGTGTTCGCGGATTCGTACAGGTTGTCGATGCCGAGGTAGTCCTCGACCTTTTCGATGCCGGGCTCGAGCACACCGATGGTGCGCTTTTTCTCGTCGACCTCGAAGTCCTCGTCCATCACGAGGCGCTTGGACAGGCTCGCGAACTCGTTGAACCAGCGGTTGGCTTCGCCGGAGGCGGGCCCGGAGATGATCAGCGGGGTGCGGGCCTCGTCGATGAGGATCGAGTCGACCTCGTCGACGATGGCGAAGTAGTGACCGCGCTGCACCATGTCGGCGGTCTGCCAGGCCATGTTGTCGCGCAGGTAGTCGAACCCGAACTCGTTGTTGGTGCCGTAGGTGATGTCGCAGGCGTACTGTTCCTTGCGCTGCGCGGGGGTCTGCCCGCTCACGATGCAGCCCGTCGTCATGCCGAGGGCGCGGAACACGCGACCCATCAGCTCGCTCTGGTAGCTGGCCAGGTAGTCGTTCACGGTGATCACGTGCACGCCACGACTGGTGATGGCGTTGAGGTATGCGGCCGTCGTGGCCACCAGGGTCTTGCCCTCGCCGGTTTTCATCTCGGCGATGTTGCCCAGGTGCAGGGCGGCGCCACCCATCAGCTGCACGTCGAAGTGACGCAAGCCCAGGGTACGTTCGGATGCCTGCCGCACCGCGGCGAACGCTTCGGGCAGCAGGTCGTCGAGCGATTCCCCCGACGAGTAGCGCTCCCGCAACTGCACTGTTTCGTTCTTCAGCTCCTCGTCGGTGAGGTGACTGAAGTCTTCTTCCAGCGCGTTGATTGCTTTGGCGTAGTTCTCGAGGCGACGCAGAACACGCCCCTCGCCAACACGAAGAACCTTTTCAAGGATTGAGGCCACGGATGCTCTCCACTAGTCGTCACGGCGCATGTCTGCGCCTGTCGTCCGGCCGCACGTGCGAACTCAGAAAAGTCCACACGCCGACGTAGCCAGCAACTATAACAATGCTACTTGGTCACTGACTGTGGGTCGGGCCCACGTCAGTGACCAGGCAGCCCTACGACAAGTGGATCAGTGCGTGCGCTCGCGCGCCATGGTGGCGGCTTCCTGCAGCTCCTCGGCGTTCTCGTCGAGTTCGATGACCCCGTAGTCCCAGCCCTTGCGGCGGTAGACCACGCTCGGCCGGCCGGATTCGGAATCCTGGAACAGGTAGAAGTCATGCCCCACCAGCTCCATGAAATACAGTGCGTCATCCACGGTCATCGGCGCGGAGGCGAACACCTTGCGGCGGATGACCACCGGGCAGTACGCCTCGTCTTCCTCGTCGATGACGCTCTCCGTGTCGGCAGTGACGACGGCGATGGCGCCGGTGCGTACCCGGTCCAGTGATTCTCCGGTGGCCGGAGTGATGTCCACGACGGTGAATCCCGTCGCGGAGGCTTCCTGCAGCGAGGTGGGCCGGTGGGCTCCCCCACGGTGCACCTTCTTGCGATCTTTTGCCCGACGGACCCGTTCGAGCAGTCGCCCGAGGGCGGCGTCGAACGCGGCGTACTTGTCAGAGCCGTCGGCTTCGGCACGCACGAGCGGTCCTTTGCCGATCAGGGTGAGTTCGACCCGGTCTTTTCCTGAGGCGGCACCATTTTTTTCATGGTGACGACTGACCTTGATCTCGAGCGCGAGGGCCTTGTCGGCGAGGGAGCCGATCTTTGCGGACTTGTCCGTGGCGTATTCGCGGAACCGATCAGTGATCCCTAGGTTTCGTCCGACAATGTTAGTTTCCATGACGACCTCCAGATCTGGCGGAACGCCCGAAACTGGGCGATCAATGCGCGCCGATATGACCACCGTAGCCGCGACGGCCCCAGAAGTCACCGCATTCTCAGAACCTCGTAATTGGTCAAGGGCGGTTCGATGAACGGTGGGTGACGGGCGTGTGACGCCGTGTTTGCGCCAGTGTGGCGATGGCGCAGACATGCCCGCCGGCATCCGTCACGGCGCGTCGAGCCTCCCGCACGGTCGCCCCGGTCGTGAGAATGTCATCGACGATGATGCAGTGCAGTCCGGCCAGGTTGCGGCGAGCGCACAGCGAGCCGGTTTTGTTGCGGATGCGGGCGTTGCGCCCCAGCCCGACCTGGTCCTGGGTCTGCCCGGTGAGGCGCAGCAGCCGGGTCGGGGCCAGCCCGGCCCGGGCCAGCACCAGTTCCACCGGGTGGTAGCCGCGCGCCCGCCACGCGGCGGCCGTGCTCGGCACGGTGACCAGGTGCACGGCGGGTCCAGTCGGGTCCGATCCGACGGAGTCTCCGTCGGCGAGGGCCGCGGCGAGAACGGCCCGCAGCGGTGCAGCCAGCGCCGCGGCGGCATCCGTTCGGCCACCGTCTTTGAGGTTGCCGAGCACACGCCTCACCGCCCCGGCGTACTCGAGGCCGGCCCAGACCGTGAGACCGTCGCGGTCATAGCGCTGCGGGTGTGCGCAGAGTTCGGCCGCACACGCCGCGCACAGGGCCCGGTCCGGGGCGCCGCAGCCGCTGCAGTCGGTGGGGGCGAGCACGGCCCAGGCGTCGGCCAGGGAGCGGGCGCTGATCGTGGTAAACCGGGACATGCGAGCCAGTATGGCCGTGAGCGCCGTCCCGTTACCTGGACGTGCGGGATCTGTGCCGAACGGCTCCACGCTGCGCCCTGTGCACAGCCGGGTCCGAGGGCCCGGCTGCGCCGGCGGTCTAGTCGGCCAGGCCCTGCTGCGTGGCGAGCACATCCACGTCGTCGAGGCGCTCCTGCCAGCCGACGCCGCGTTGCACGGTGAGGGCACCGTCCAAGGTGAGGGCGCGCAGGTCACGCACCGAGTTGCTGCCCACGATCACGACGCTGTCGTCGGGGGAATCGAGCACGCTGCTCTCGCCGCCGATGCGCTGGGTGATGATGCGTTCCTCACCATTGGGCAGGGTGCTCAGCGAGGCCACGGTCAGCTCGTCGATCCAGGTGGCGTCCAGCGGGGTGCCCGCGTCGGAGCGCAGCAGCAGCGTCGTGCCGATGCCGGTGGGCACGGATTCGCTGCGTTCGATGGCGGCCGCCACGAAGCGGGTGTCCGTCTCGGTGCGCAGCAGCGCGATCAGCCGGGTTCCGTCACGGGAGACCTTGAGCGCGCTGATCGAGACCGCCTCCGGCCACGGCGCTGCGAGGCTCACCGAGTCGCCCGACCGGTTGTACACGGTGATCTCGCCGGGCGTGTCGGCGGCGACGGTCCAGATGAACCCGCTGTTGTCGACGGATGGCGCCAGTAGGCCCGGGCGGGAATCCAGCTGTTGCGGTACTTCGCCGGCACTGACGGCATAGACGCCGTCGGCATTGAGCACTGCGGCGAGGTTCTGGCCCGCGGCGAGCGTGACGGCGGTGGGCCCGAGCCGCACGACCGCGTCGGAGATGCCGGGGATCGCGGTGAGCGTGGCCCCGCCGGCCGCCAATAACCCGAACTCGCCGCCGCGCAGCACGAGCGCCCGGGCGTCAACGCGCGGGTTCGCCGCGGGGGCGTCCACGCCCAGGTGTGTGATCTGCTGGGAGTTCTGGTTGATCGTGATATCCACCCCCATGCCCAGGGGCAGGCTCGCCGTCAACTGGGCCTTCATGCGTTGCAGCGTGATCTGGTCGGCGCCCAGCGCGGAGCTGTTCAGGTCGACCTGGGCGACCCGGCCGTCGATCCGAACCGCATCCGCGGTCAGCGCGGTGCCGTCGGGGAAGGCGGTCGTGACGGCGCCGCCGAGCCACGGAGCGGGCCCGGCGAGCACGGCGCGCACGACCTTGGTGGGGGCCGAGGCACCCCGGGCGAACCAGCGCAGGTCGGGAACCAGCCAGCCGAAACCCGGGTCGAAGAAGTACAGCGCCTGGGAGCTGAACACGTCGTTGAACGTCGTCTCGTCGATCACGGTGCCGTCGGGGGCCGCGCTGATGCGCCACTGGCCGTCGACCTGTGTGAAGGAGTAGGCCAACGGCACCGGACCGAGTGAATCCACCTCGCGGTACTGCCCGCCGGCGTCGACCTCGGCGATCGGATTGACCGAGAACTCCATGGTCTGTTCGTCGACGACCACGCTGCTGCGCCCGGTGCCGTCGTCGACCGTGACGCCCGCC
This sequence comes from Actinomycetales bacterium, assembly GCA_038208655.1. Classification (GTDB taxonomy): domain Bacteria; phylum Actinomycetota; class Actinomycetes; order Actinomycetales; family Microbacteriaceae; genus Cryobacterium. The sequence continues at coordinate 13,115 of JBBQYN010000008.1, read as the reverse complement.
TCCGGGTTCCAGCCGGCGCTGAACGTGGGCGTGAGAAATTCCCGCGCGATGGCGTAATTGCCCTCCGGGCTGGAGGCGGCCTCGATGAAACCGCCGAGGATGACGTCGATGTCGGCGTCTTCCTGCGGGCTGGAGGGCAAAAAGACCGGGGCCGGCACCGCGTCGGGAGGCACGGGCTGACCGGCGTGCACGGCGCCGTCGCGGGGAATGCCGGAACAGGCGGTGAGCAGCAGTGCCAGGACCGCGACAACGGCCACTCCGGCGCGCCTACGCATCGGAACCTCCGGGAGTCGCGATGGGAGTCACGGTGGGCGGGTCGGTGAGCACCGGGGCGTCATCGGGAGGCAGCGGGATCGGCGACACCGTGAGCGCGCCCCGTTCCTGGCGCGGCAGGGTCAACCGAAAACAGGAACCCTGCCCGGGGCTCGACCAGACCTGCAGCCAGCCGCCGTGCGCGATGGCGTCTTCCCGCGCGATCGACAAGCCCAGCCCGGTTCCGCCCAGGGTGCGCTGCCGGGAGGCGTCGGCCCGCCAGAATCGGTCGAACACGTGTGCCACGGTGGCCTGGCTCATGCCCAGGCCGTAGTCGCGCACCGCGAGGGCCACCGCGCTGCCGTTGCTGTCCACCGAGACGACCACCGGTTTGCCTTCGCCGTGTTCGATGGCGTTCCCGATCAGGTTGTGCAGAATGCGACGGATGCGACGGGGATCGACTTCGGCGTCGAGGTACCCGCCCGGCGCCACCAGGCTCAATACGGTGCCTTTGCTCTCGGCCACGGACCGCACCCCCTCGATGGCGTCTTCGGCCAGGTAGACCAGATTGGTGGGTTCGGTTTCCAACTCCACCGAGCCGGCGTCGTACCGGCTGATTTCGAGCAGGTCGCTCAGCAGCAGCTCGAAGCGCTCCACCTGCGCGTGCAGCAGCTCCGCGGTGCGTTCCGTCGCCGGTGGGAAGGATCCGCGCTGGTCGTAGAGCACGTCTCCGGCCAGGCGGATCGTGGTGAGCGGTGTGCGCAACTCGTGCGAGACATCCGACACGAAGCGCTGCTGCACCAGGGAGAGCTCGGCCAGTTCCTGAATGCGGCTCTGCAGGCTGTCGGCCATGCCATTGAATGAGCGGGCCAGGGTCGCGATCACGTCGTCGCCCTTCTCGGGGATGCGCACCGCGAGATCACCCGAGGCGAGTTTCTGACTGGTCTCGGCGGCGACCCGCAGCGGCGTCACGACGAAGCGCACCACGATCCAGGTGACCGCGCCGATCAGCACGATCAGGCTCAACCCGGCAAAGCCCAGCGTCTGCTGCACGAACAACAGCGTCGCTTCGGATTCTTCGAGGCTGTAGCCGATGTACAGCTCATAGCTCCCGGCCACCGGCACCGTGATCTGGGAGCCCACGACGATGCCGGGCACTTCGGTGCCGCCTTCGCTGACCAGGGTCACCGACTGCCAGAACTGGCCGCCGGAATTCTGCTGCACGGTGCTGCGCAGCGTGTCGGAGAGCACGTTGGTGGGCAGCCCGAAGGTGGAGTCCTGCGGGGCGATGGTGGAGGTGTCCTGGCCCGGCACCCGCAGCACCGCGATCAGCCGGCTCGACGAGGTCGTGGTGATCGAGGTGCGCGCCGCACCGAGCACCGTCTGCACCTGCACCCGATCGGCGGCGTCGGAGGAATCCAGGATTCCCTGCGACGCGGTTGTGGCCCGGTTGGAGTCCAGCAGCACCTGGTTGAGCCGACTCTGGAACAGGTCGTTGCCGATACTGATGGACATGTACACCCCCACCAGCACGATGGCGATGCCCGAGAGCACCACGGAGATCGTCACGGTGCGAAACTGCAGCGAGCGCTTCCAGGTGCTCACCAGCATGCCCGGCCAGACTCGCCAGTTCATGCGGAACAGCCCGGTGGGAACGGTCATCGTCGTGTTTTCGTTTCGGGTGGCTCAGTGGATGGGCTCAGTGGCTGGGCTCAGTGTGGGTGTGTGCGGATGCCGGTCGGTTCAGATGACCGCGCCGGCCCGGTACCCGACGCCGCGCACCGTCATCACGATGCGAGGGTTGTCGGGGTCGTGCTCGACCTTGGCGCGCAGGCGTTGCACGTGCACGTTGACCAGGCGGGTGTCGGCCTTGTAGTGGTAACCCCAGACCTGCTCGAGCAGCATTTCGCGGGTGAACACCTGTTGCGGTTTGGAGGCCAGGGCCAGCAGCAGGTCGAACTCCAGCGGGGTGAGGTTGATGCGGATGTCGCCGCGGCGCACCTCGTGCCCGGCGGAATCCACCACAATGTCGCCGATTTGCAGGCTGGTGGAGTCGTCGGCCACCGCTGCGGGGCGCAACCGGGTGCGGATGCGCGCGACCAGCTCTTTGGGGTTGAACGGTTTGACCATGTAGTCGTCGGCACCGGATTCGAGCCCCCGCACGACATCCGTGGTGTCGCTCTTGGCGGTGAGCATGATGATCGGGGTGCCGGATTCGGCCCGGATCAGGCTGCACACCTCAATGCCGTTCATGCCCGGCAGCATCAGGTCCAACAGCACCAGGTCGGGTTTCACCGCGTGGAACGCCGCCAGGGCGAGGCCCCCGTCGGTGCAGAAGCTCGGTTGGAATCCTTCGCTGCTCAGGACGATACCGATCATTTCGGACAGGGCGCTGTCATCATCGACAACCAAAACACGTGCAGTCATTCGTCTCTTCCCAGCGCGCAGACGTACCCGGATACCCCGGTGAGTGCTGCATTCTCTGCCCCCAGAATAGTCGAGACGGCCGCAAGCGGCCCCATTGCGGCCGGCTTCGGCAATTTAGGTGGCGAGATGTGCCAGCATTGACGCGTGAGCGATCCCTGGCAGCCCCCGTCCTCCGGCGAACCGACACCGGCCCGCCGGAACGACTACGCGCCGCCGGAAGGGCCGCCCCTTCCCGGGCCACCGCCCGGATCCGCGCCGACAGCACCACCGACGACTCCCGGGCCGCCGCCAGGCTCCGTGCCGATGGCCCCGCCCGCCGCCCCCCGGGCCCGCTACGGGCCCCCGCCCAAGTAAGCGCCGCAGGCCTGGGCGCCGCCGCCCAAACCCGGCCTGATTCCGCTACGCCCGCTCGGCTTCGGCGCGCTGCTCGGTGCGCCGTTCCTGGTGCTGCGCCGCAACCCGCGCGCCACCTTCGGCAGCGCCCTGATTGTGCAGGCCGTCATCGTTTTGATCACCCTCGTCGTGGTCGGCACCGTCACCTATTGGGCATTCGGCCGGATCGACAGTGCCCCGATCGAGGAACAGGCGGCCGTGGAGGCCGGCGCGAGCGTCAGCATCGTGCTCTCGGCGTTGATCCCCGCCGCCCTGCAGGTGATCGGCAGTGCCCTGCTGCAGGGTGTGATCGTGGTGGAAGTGTCCCGCGCCACTCTCGGCGAGAAGCTGTCGCTCCGCCGGCTCTGGCGGTCGGTCGGTCGCAGACTCTGGGTGCTGGTGCTCTGGACGGTGCTGCTGAGCGGAGTGCTGCTGCTGGCCGTCGCCGTGGTCGCCGGCTTCGCCACGGTGCTCGCCGTCTTCGGTGGCACGGCCGGCGTGGCGTCCGCGGTGATCGTGGGTGTCGTCGGCGGCCTCGGTCTGGTCGTGCTGGCCGCGTGGATCTATACCCGCACGTCCCTGGTGCCGTGCCTGATCGTGTTGGAACGGTTGAGCATCCGTGCCGCCATCCGGCGGTCCTGGGCGCTGACGCAGGGCTATTTTTGGCGCACGCTCGGGGTGCAACTGCTCGTGGCCGTGATCGTGAACGTGGTCGCGCAGGTCGTGACGACACCGCTGCTGGTGCTCTTCGGCTACCTCATGTCCCTGGTGGACCCCAACGCGTCGCTGGACGCCTTCGCGCCCGCCGCGATTGTCTACGCCCTGGCACTGTTCGTGACGCTGATTCTCGGTGCCGTCATCGCCGTGGTGCAGTCGGCCACGATCGCGTTGATCTACCTCGACCTGCGCATGCGCACCGAGGGCCTCGACCTCGAACTGCAGCGCTACGTAGAGTCCGTGCAGACCGCCAGCCCGCTGCCCGACCCGTACCTGGCCACGCCGGCACCCCGGGCCGCGGCGGTACCCGGGGGCGGCACGGTGGCCCCGGGCTCGCCCGTCGAATGACCTCGTTCACGGCGGTCCTGGCTCCGGCGGCGCTGCTGCCGGCAGCGCTGACGCCGGACGCTCCCGACGCTCAGCGCTGGCTGCAGCAGGAACTGAGCAACCCGGCCTATGAGGCGGCGCGCCCGACCTGGTTCGACCGGGCCTCGGCGGCGTTCTTCGACTGGTTGAACAACCTGACCGCGCCCACCGGTGAGGGCCTCGGCCCATGGCTGGGCGTCATCGTGACGGTGCTCGTGCTGGCCGCCCTCGCGGCGGCGTGGCTGATCTTCGGCGCACCGCGCCTCAACCGGCGCAGCGGCCTTCCAACGAGCCTGTTCGGGGAGCAGGACCACCGCAGCGCCGACGACATGCGCCGCGCTGGCGCGACAGCCGCGGCGTCCGGAGATTGGAGCCTGGCCAGCACCGAGCTGTTCCGGGCGCTGGCCCGTGGCCTGTTCGAACGCACCGTGCTCATCGTGACCCCGGGAACGACCGCGCACGGTTTCGCGGTGCGCGCCGCCACCGCCTTTCCCGCGCACGGCGACGCCCTCACCGACGCCGCCCGCGTGTTCGATGAGGTGCGCTACCTCAACGGTGTGGGCACCGAGGCCGGCTATCGCCAGATGCTGGCCCTCGACGCCGCCCTGCGCAACGCCACTCCCGTCAGCCTCGAACAGGTGGCCGCACGATGACCCGGATCGACGCCGAGGCGCGGCCGCAGGAACAGCGCGCGCCGCAGAATGCCCCGGCCCTGACCCCCACCCTGCGCACGTCAGCGCGGCGGTCCCTGTTCTGGGTTCTGGCCACCGCCGGTGCGCTCGTGGTGACGGTCATCGCCACGCTGCTTGCGGGCGGCGCATCCGAGGGCGGCCGCCCACTCGCCGCCGACAGTGCCGCTCCGGCCGGGGCGCAGGCCCTGGTCGAGGTACTGCGTGACCGCGGAGTCACCGTGACCGTGGCCGATTCCCTGGCCGCCGTCACCCAGGCGCGGGCCGCCTCCCCCGACGCCACCCTCTTCGTGACCGACCCCGACGGCTTTCTCACCGGGGCGCAGTACGCCGAGCTCGACGGCCTCGCCGACCGCACCGTGCTCGTCGACCCGAACTTCGACGCCCTGCAGGCCCTCGCCCCCGGCGTCGGCTTCGGCGGCGTGTCCGGCGCCGAGACCCTCAAGGCCGACTGCGCACTACCCGCGGCCCGCGCGGCCGGCACCCTCTCCCCCGGCGGCAACACGCTCAGCATCGACGACGCCACCGCCGCACCGGATGTCGTCGGGTGCTTCGCCGGCGACGACAACCGGTTCTCCCTCATCGAGCTTCCGGGCGGCCTCAGCCTGATCGCCGACGCCACCCTGTTCAGCAACGAGCGCATCGCAACGTACGGTAACGCCGCGCTCGCCCTGAACCTGCTCGGCGCGACGTCGAACGTGATCTGGTACCTGCCTACCCTGGCTGATCTGCCCCGCACCGGGCCGCCGTCGCTCGGCGCGCTGACGCCGGGCTGGGTCACCCCGGTGTTGCTGCTGCTCGGGCTGACAGCCGTCACGGCGATGCTCTGGCGCGGCCGACGCTTCGGCGCTCTGGTGCCCGAGAACCTGCCCGTCACGGTGAAGGGCAGCGAGACCATGGAAGGGCGGGCCCGGCTGTACTCCCGGGGCAACGCCCGACTGCGGGCGCTGGACAGCCTGCGCATCGGCGCGGTGCAGCGCATGGCGCGTCAGCTGGGCCTCGGCCGCAGTGTGCCCGCGGATGACGTGCTGGTCTCCGTCGCCGCGATCACCGGCCGCCCGCTGGCGGCCGTGCGGGCCGTTCTGCTCGACGCGGTGCCGGTGACCGACCGCGATCTGGTGGCACAGTCCGATGCGGTGCGCGAACTGGAAACCCAGACCGTGCGCGCCAGCACCCCCGACGCCCCGACAACCACGCCGACCCCGCCACGGCCCCCGCAGCGACCGGAATCAGGAAGAATACAACCATGAGCAATCCCGCGCACTCCTCCGGGGCGTCGCTCGACGCATCCGCCGCCCCGAGCCCCGCCGCCCCGAGCCCCGCCGCCCCGACGGCTGCCCCCGCCGAGCCCTTCGTGACGGAGGCCGCCGGCACCGCCGAGCGGGCGGCCGACGCGCGGGCGGCACTGGCCCGGGTGCGCTCCGAGGTGGGCAAGGCCGTCGTGGGCCAGGACGGCGCCGTCACCGGGCTGATCATCGCCCTGCTGGCCCGCGGACACGTGCTGCTGGAAGGCGTGCCCGGCGTTGCGAAGACCCTGCTGGTGCGCACGCTCAGCCACGCGTTGAGCCTGGACACCAAACGCATCCAGTTCACGCCCGACCTGATGCCCGGCGACGTGACCGGTTCCCTGATCTACGACGCCAACGCCGGCGAGTTCGAGTTTCGGGAGGGCCCGGTGTTCACGAACATCCTGCTCGCCGACGAGATCAACCGCACGCCGCCGAAGACCCAGTCGGCGCTCCTGGAAGCCATGGAGGAGCGCCAGGTCTCGGTCGACGGTCTCTCACGCCCGTTGCCGGAACCGTTCATCGTGGCCGCGACCATGAACCCCATCGAGTACGAGGGCACCTACATGCTGCCCGAGGCCCAGCTCGACCGTTTTCTGCTCAAGCTCGTGCTGGAGGTGCCCGAACGCGCCGACGAGGTCGAAGTACTGCGTCGGCACGCCGCCGGGTTCAACCCGCGCGACCTGGCCGGAGCCGGTGTCGCCCCGGTTCTGGGGGCCGCGGATCTGGCCCTCGCCCAGGCATCCGTCGCCGCCGTCGGCTCCAGCGCCGACGTGCTCGCGTACATTGTCGACCTGGCCCGCGCCACCCGCCAGAGCCCGTCGGTGAAGCTCGGCGTGAGCCCGCGCGGCACCACCGCGCTGCTCGCCGGCGCGAAGGCGTGGGCATGGCTGAGCGGGTATGAGGCCATCACCCCCGACCACGTGCAGGCGATGCTGCTGCCGGTCTGGCGGCACCGCGTGCAGCTGCGCCCGGAAGCCGAACTGGAGGGCGTCTCGGTCGACGCCATCCTGCGCGGCGTGCTCGCCCAGGTTCAGGTTCCGATCTAACCCCGCATGGCCCTCACCGGACGTTTCGTCATTCTCGTCGCCCTCGGCGTCGTGCCCATCGTGCTGTTCGGGGCCGATTTCGGCCGGGCGCTCGGGGTGCTGGCGCTGTGGCTGACCCTGGTGCTGCTGCTGGGCCTGCTGGACCTGCTGCTGGCTGCATCTCCGCGGGCGCTGGCCCTTGAGCGGATGCTGCCCAACCGGGTACGCCTGGGCGAATCGGTGCAGAGTGAGCTGTACCTGACCAACACCGGCCGGCGCACCCTGCACGGGCGGGTGCGCGACGCCTGGCAGCCCTCCGCCGGCGCGGGGAACAACCGCACCACGGTGACGATCCCACCGCGGGAACGCCGCCGAGTGGCGCTCACGCTCACCCCGTTTCGGCGCGGCGAACGACGCGTGGATCGCGTGACGGTGCGCTCCCTCGGGCCGCTCGGACTCTGGTCGCGTCAGGCGACGCTGCTGGCTCCCGGTCGTATTCGGGTGCTGCCGCCGTTCACCTCCCGCAAGCACCTGCCCTCCCGTATCGCCCGGCTGAAGGAACTCGACGGCCGTACCAGCGTGATGGTGCGCGGGCAGGGCACCGAATTCGATTCGCTGCGCGAGTATGTGCGCGGCGACGACGTGCGTTCCATCGACTGGCGGGCCACCGCCCGTCGCGGCGACGTGGTCGTGCGCACCTGGCGGCCGGAACGCGATCGACGGGTGATCATCGTGGTCGACACCGGGCGCACGTCGGCGGCCCGTATCGATGACGAGCCCCGCCTGGACACCGCGTTCGAAGCCAGCCTGCTGCTCGCCGCCCTCGCCGGACCGGCCGGGGACCGGGTGGATTTTCTCGCCTTCGACCGCCGAGTGCGCGGCAGGGTGCAGGGCGCCAGCGGTGCCGAGCTGCTCAGCCGCATGGTCGACACCATGGCTCTGATCGAACCGGAACTTCTCGAGATGGACTGGGCGGCCGTGCCCGCGCAGGTGCGTGCGGTGACCAGCCAGCGCGCCCTCGTGGTCGTGCTGACCAACATCGACGCGGCCGGGGCGTCGACGGGGTTGCTGTCGGTGCTGCCGCAGTTGACCCGACGGCACACGGTCGTCGTCGCATCCGTCACCGACCCTGTCTTCGACGAAGCCCGGGCAGACCTCGGCACGCTCGACGCGGTGTACCGGGCCGCCGCCGCCGAGCGGGCCCTGCTGGACGTGTTCCGGGTGTCGGATGCCATTCGACGTCTCGGCGCCGACGTGGTCACCGGACCCCCCGCCGACCTGCCGCCGGCCCTCGCCGACCGCTACATCGCGCTGAAGGCCGCCGGCCGGCTCTGACCGGCACGCAGGTTCGGTCCGGCAGTTCAGCCGGCCAGGTCCGTTCAGCCCGGCCAGGTCCGTTCAGCCGGGCCGGGTCAGCCGGCGAAGATGCGGGTGGACCCGGCCTCGAACTCGGCCAGGTCGCCGGTTTCTCCCGCGCGGCTGGCGCGCCCCCCGAGCACCAGCATGTAGGCCAGGAACGCGAGCAGGGCCGCCACCCCGATACCGATCTTCACCGGCCACGGCCACGGCGCCGGCGTTACGAAACCTTCGATGATGCCGGAGACGAACAGAACGAAGACCAGCCCGATGGCCACTGTGAACAGTGCCCGGGCGTCTTCGGCCAGGGCCTGCCCGCGAGTGCGGGTGCCCGGTGCGATCCAGGCCCAGAAGATGCGCAGGCCGCCCGCCGCGGCGACGAAGATCGCCGTGAGCTCGAGCAGGCCGTGCGGCATGATGTAAAGGAAGAACACGTCGCCCTGGTCGTAGGAGAACATCACGGCGGCCGTGATGCCGAGATTCATGGCGTTCATGAGGATGATGTACGGAACGTAGACGCCCACGATGCCGAAGGCGATGCACTGGGCGGCGATCCAGGCGTTGTTGGTCCAGACCAGTCCCGTGAACGACGCCGCCGGGTTCGACGAGTAGTAGTCCACGAATTCCGTGTTCGCCAGCGCTGCCAGTTCGGCGTCGGTGCCCACGTTGGCGAGCACGGCCGGGTCGTTGCTGGCCCAGATCGCGTAGAGACCGGCAATCGCAATGGTCGCCAGTGCCACGGCCAGGGTGAGCCAGCGCAGTCGGTACAGCGCGGCCGGCAGCTGGGCGAGGAAGAACCGGGGCAGCTGCGAGAACACGTTGGCGCCGGCGCCGGTGAAGCGCAGCCGGGCCCGGGACAGCCGCACCGAGAGGCGATCGCCGGCCGTGGTGGAACCGGAGGTGGACTTGATCGCCGAGAGCTGGGTAGCCCCGCTCTGGTACAGCCCGATCAGGTCGTCGGACTGGGCGCCGGTCAGGCGTCGCCGTGCGCCGAGTTCGGCGAGGCGATCCCATTCGGCGCGATGCGCCGCCGTGTACGCGTCAAGGTCCATCTGCTTCAATAGTAGACATGACGGAGCCTCGAACCGATCACCGCAACGGTGCACCCGGCACATTCACCGGCCCGGTGCCGCCGGAAGACTCCACCGATGAGCTGGTCACCGGCGAGGCGGTCGCGCTCGACGTGCGACCGGCCAGCATGATTCTGCGCGCCGCCGGCACGATGATCGACTGGACCGCGTACCTGCTGGTGTACTTCGGGGTCTCCCTGCTGGTGGCGACGGTGGCCGGCCAATACGTGGACGAGGCACTCGCGCAGGCGCTCATGATCGCGGGGCTGGTGCTGGCGGTGCTGGTCATCCCGCTGGTCGTGGAGACCGTCAGCGGTGGCCGGTCGCTGGGCAAACTGGTGATCGGTGCCCGCATCGTGCGCGATGACGGCGGTGCCATCGGGCTGCGGCACGCCTTCATCCGCTCCCTGCTGGCGGTGCTGGAAATTCTGATGACCCTCGGCGGGCTCGCGGCCACGACGGCGCTGCTGAACGGCCGGTCGAAACGGCTCGGCGACCTGCTGGCGGGCACCTACAGCCAGCACGAGCGGGTGCCGCGCACCGTCCCCTCGGTGCACAGCATTCCGCTGGAACTGAGCGAGTGGGCGCAGACGGTGGACATTCTGCGGCTGCCCGACCCGCTCGCCCGGCGGGTGGCGCAGTTCCACGTGAACGCCGCCCGGTTGGCACCGGACTCACGCACCCGCCTGGCTGAGAGCCTGGCGAACGAGGTCTCAGCGTTCGTGGCGCCGCTGCCCGAGGTCTCAGCTGAGACACTGCTGCTCGGGGTCACTGCCGTGCGCCGCGACCGTGAATATGCGGCGCTGATGCTGGAACGGGAGCGGCTGGCGCACCTCGCACCCATTCTCGAGGGCACCCCGCACGGTTTCCCGCTGCGCTGACCTTCCTGCGGCGCTGCTGACCTTCCTGCGGCGTCGCTGACCGTTCTGCGGCGCTGACCAGCCCGCTGCCGGTGGCGCGCGGGTATTCTCGAGGGGTGCCCGAATCCGACCCCCGACTGCTCGACACCGCCGAGTGGACCGCACGCGACCTGGCACATCAGGAGCGGGCCGACGCGTTCAGCGAGCCGCGTCGGCTGCGTGCGGGAAGCGGGCAGTCGCATCCGGTCGACGATTTTCTGTTCACCTACTACCCGTTCCGACCGGGCCTGCTGCGCCGCTGGCACCCCGGCGCCGGGGTGGTGCTGCAGGACGCGGCGAGCTTGGAGCGCGCGAGCTGGAAGTGGTACCGCACCGAGGGCGCCGACGTGGCCGTCGATGAGGCGGCATTCGTGGCGGCGAAGGGTGCCAGCATCCGCTTCATCGTGTCACTGCTGTCGAAAACGGCGCTGCGGCCGGCGAATTTCGGTTGTTTCGGACTGCACGAATGGGCGATGGTGTACCGGCAGGAGGAGCACCGGCACGTGGCGCCGTTGCGGCTCGGCCAGGGCGACACCGATCAGGTTGTGGAGGCGAACCGCATCGCGTGCAGCCATTTCGACGCTTTTCGGTTCTTCACTCCCGATGCACTGCCCAGGAACGAACTGCAGCCCTCGCGCGAGAATCAGCTTGCCCTGGAACAGCCCGGCTGCCTGCACGCCGGCATGGACGTGTACAAATGGGTGATCAAACTCGGCCCACTAATGCCCGGCGAGGTGCTGCTGGACGCCTTCGAACTCGCCCGCGACATTCGCCGCCTCGACATGCAGGCGTCGCCCTACGACCTCGGGGACTGGGGCTACGCGCCCGTCGCGGTGGAGACCCCGGCAGGCAAGGCCGAGTACGTTCGGCGTCAGAAAGAGTTCAGCGGGCGCAGCACCGCTCTCCGGGAACGTGTGGTCTCGCTGGTCAGCTGAATCGGGCGCGCCAGGCGCGAGCGAAGCAGTAGACGCCGTACAGGATCAGGCCGATTCCGACTGTGCTGAGGATGAGGCCGCCGTACGGGAGGGCCGTAAGACTCTTCAGCGCCCCATCGAGGCCGGTTGACTTGCTGGCATCATGCGTGAACGCCGCGATCAGAACGAGGGCCCCGACGACGCCCAAAGAGATCCCCTTGGAGATATAGCCGACGATCCCGATCCCGATGACGGCTCGGCCGGTCGGCCCGATCGGCACCTTGATATCTGCGGTGAATTTCTTCCTGGCTCCCTTGTAGACGTAGTGACCCGCGACCGCCAGCACCACAAGACCACCCGCGACGAGCACGACCACGCCGCCCGGAGCCGCGAGCAGAGCCGAACTCGCGTCCTGAGCGCTCCCGGAGGAGCTCTTCCCGCTGCCGACCGCGAAGGTGGCCGCCGTGTAGCCCAGCACGACATACAGCGCCGCCTTGCTGAGGTTCGCGCCGCGCCGCGCCCAGCGCCGGGTGGGATCGATCCCCTGCATCAGGAAAGCGCTCAGGACGAGCCATAAACCGAGGGCGAATAAGCCCACGACAATCGTCCAGAGGATGAAAACACCGCCGGGATTGGCCGCGAGCCTCCCGAGGGCACCGGATTGATCGGCCGTACCGGCGCTCGCCCCGACTGCGACGGAGATCGCGATCGCGGCGATGAGAATGTGCAGCAGACCGTTGACGGCGAAGCCGAGTCGGGCCAGCGCCTGAAGCGGGACGCTGCTTTGTGCCCTACGGGCTGCGTCGGTGGCTGAATCGGGGCTCATCGCCCAAGACTAAGTCGCCGCCGTCGTTCTTGGTGACGACAGGTGCAGAAAACCGGTGTTCTTCACGGTCGAGAGCAGGCAGGACTAGCGGGCGGGCTCCGCGTTGCGGCTCGGGAGTGTCCAGCCCGGACGCACAAAGTGGCAGGTGTATCCGGACGGGGACTTCTCGAGGTAGTCCTGATGTTCCTCTTCGGCCTCCCAGAACGCGCCTGCTGCGGTCACCTCGGTCACGACGGGGCCGGGCCAGATCCCGGAGGCGTCGACGTCGGCGATGGTGTCTTCCGCGACCCGCTTCTGTTCGTCATTCGAGTAGAAAATCGCAGAACGGTAGCTAGCTCCCCGGTCGTTGCCTTGGCGGTCCAGTGTCGAGGGGTCGTGGATCTGGAAGAAGAACTCCAGCAACTCACGATACGAAATGAGCGTGGGATCGAAGACGATCTCCACCGACTCGGCATGGTTGCCGTGGTGGCGATAGGTCGCGTTGGCGATTTCACCGCCCGAGTACCCCACGCGGGTTGAAATAACGCCCGAACGCCGACGCAGCAGCTGCTGGGCTCCCCAGAAACAGCCGCCGGCCAGTATCGTCTTTTCCGTTGCACCTGTCATCGTATGTTCTCCCTGCTGCAGTCACTGTCAAAATCATGTTGCGGGCTGCGACCCTTGCCGTGTAAAACGCCCGAGCGGCACGGAATGTTCCACGATACCGCGGCCGTCAGGGATTTCTCAGCCTGGGACGCCCGCACACACACGGAACCAGCGCGAACCTGGGGGCTTAACGCAGAAAAGCCATTCCCGAAGGAATGGCTTTTCTGTGTGTTGCTAAGTTAAGTCCGGCGGTGTCCTACTCTCCCACAGGGTCCCCCCTGCAGTACCATCGGCGCAAAGAGTCTTAGCTTCCGGGTTCGGAATGAGA
>JBBQYN010000007.1:0-23429 GCA_038208655.1 Actinomycetales bacterium | reverse complement strand
AAGACGTGGTCCCGCTTGAGGCCGGGAAGCTAAGCAGCTTTCCGCACCTGTGGGGTACGTGTGATTACATTACGGTGATCCGTGAGGGCCGTCAAAGCACCCCGCACCCCGGGCGTGTCGCAACCCCAAGACCGGGGCTCGATCAGTAGCGGTAGTGATCGACCTTGTACGGTCCGTCGATGGGAACCCCCAGATACCGGGACTGCTCCGGGGTGAGAACGGTCAGTTCCACGCCGAGCGCGTCGAGGTGTAACCGGGCCACTTTTTCATCGAGATGCTTGGGCAACACGTACACGCCCACGGGGTAGTTCTCCGGCGTGCAGTACAGCTCGATCTGCGCGAGAACCTGGTTGGTGAACGAGTTGCTCATCACGAACGACGGATGCCCGGTGGCATTTCCTAGGTTCATCAAGCGCCCCTCCGAGAGAACCAGAACACTGCGCCCGCTCGGCAGACGCCACTCGTGCACCTGCGGTTTGATCTCCACCTTCGTGGCGCCGGCCAACTGCTCGAGGGCGGCCATGTCGATTTCGTTGTCGAAGTGACCGACGTTGGCCACGATCGCGAGGTGCTTCATGCGCAGCATGTGATCCACCCCAATGACGTTGAAGTTTCCGGTGCCGCTGACGAAGATGTCGACCTGTTCGACGACGGATTCGAGGCGGGCCACTTGAAAACCGTCCATGGCGGCCTGCAGTGCGTTGATCGGGTCGACTTCGCTCACGATCACCCGGGCGCCCTGCCCGCGCAGGGCTTCGGCCGCGCCCTTGCCCACGTCGCCATATCCGGCGACGAAGACGACCTTGCCGCCGATGAGGACATCCGTTGCCCGGTTCAGGCCATCGGGCAGGGAGTGCCGGATGCCGTATTTGTTGTCGAATTTGCTCTTGGTGACCGAGTCGTTCACATTGATGGCCGGGAACAGCAGCTCCTGGGCCGCCGCGAGTTCGTAAAGGCGGTGCACGCCGGTGGTGGTTTCTTCGGTGACGCCCAGCAGGTCGGCGGCGACGCGGGTCCATCGGTCTCCGGACTGTTCCAGGGAGCGGCGCAACGCGGCCAGAATTACGCGGTATTCGTGGCTGTCACCGTCGGTGTCGGCGGGAACGGCCTTGGCCAGTTCGAACTCACGGCCCTTGTGTACGAGCATGGTGGCGTCGCCACCGTCGTCGAGGATCATGTTCGGACCGGTCCAGGCAGCTCCGGCGGCGGCGGCTTCGTCGCTCCAGTCGAAGATCTGCGCGGTGCACCACCAGTATTCTTCGAGGGTTTCGCCCTTCCAGGCGAATACCGGAACGCCGGCGGGGGCATCCGCTGTGCCGGTTCGGCCCACGGCGATGGCTGCTGCGGCGTCGTCCTGGGTGGAGAAGATGTTGCAGCTGGCCCAGCGCACCTGAGCACCGAGGGCGACGAGGGTCTCGATGAGCACGGCCGTTTGCACGGTCATGTGCAGCGACCCGGCGATGCGCGCTCCGGCCAGGGGCTTCGACTGCGCGAACTCGGTGCGCAGGGCCATCAGGCCCGGCATCTCATTTTCGGCCAGTCGAAGCTGATGCCGCCCCGCTTCGGCCAGGGACAGGTCGGCGACCCGATAAGCGAACGATGTGGTCGGGTGGGACGTCGCGACTGCCATGGGCCTAGTCTGTCACTCCCCGGGGCCGCGACACCGACGTGCAGCACACTCCAAGAATTGTGACGAAGGGTTACCCCGCGATTAGAGCCAGCACGGCGTCGCGCACCCGCACCATCTCGGTGGCGGTGGCCGCTTCCACGTTGAGCCGCAGCACCGGTTCGGTTTGGGAGGCGCGCACGTTGAACCACCAGAAGGGCTCGGTGGTGCTCGTCAGCCCGGTCACGGTGAGGCCGTCGAAGTCGTCGAAATCGGCGATGCCGGTGAAGTCCTCCACGATGAGCGCGTAGATGCTCGAAACGTCGTCGACATCGAGGTTGATCTCGCCCGATGCGGCGTAGGGCGTGACCTCGGCGGCCAGCACCGACAGCGGCGCGGCAGCGGGCTCGCCCAGCACGGCGAGCAGGTGCATGGCCGCGAGCATGCCGCTGTCGGCACCCCATAGCTCACGCCAGTAGTAGTGCCCGGAGTGTTCACTGGCGAACAGTGCCCCGGTCTCGCGCATGTCTTCTTTGATCAACGAGTGCCCGACCCGGGTCGGCACGGCCACTCCCCCGGCCGCTTCCACGGCTTCGGCCACGGCGCGGCTGGTGATCACGTTGTTCAGCACGATGATCTCGGTCGGGACCACGGTGTCAGCCGATTCCTCGGTGCCGGCAAGACGCTCACGCTCCAGCGCGATGACGCGTTGGGCCAGAATCGCGGCGATGGTCGAGGCGCTCAGCACCGCGCCGGTTTCATCCACCACGAAGCAGCGGTCGGCATCGCCGTCGAACGCCAGGCCGAGGTCGGCGCCCTCGGCCAGCACCGCCTGTTGCAGAGCGATCAGGCTCTCCGGGTCGAGTGGATTGGGGCCGCGGCCCGAAAATGCGCCGTCCAGGTCGAAGAACAGCGGCACTACCTGCACCGGCAGCGCGGGCAGTCCGGCGGCCTCCTGCAGCACCGCCGGCGCGATCAGTGCGCCCATGCCGTTGCCGGCGTCGATTACCACGCGCAGCGGCCGCACTTCGGAGAGGTCGACGAGGGACCGGAGGTATTCGGCGTAGTCGGCCACGACATCCGCTTCACTCTGCGTTCCGGGAGCGGGCACCCCGTCAATACCGGTGCGCAGGTACTCGGCGGCGCGGTCTTTCACAAGGTCGAGGCCGCTGCTGCGGCTCATCGCCGTCGCGCCCGGTCTCGAGAATTTGAGGCCGTTCCAGTTGGGCGGATTGTGGCTGGCGGTGACCATGACCGCGGCGAGCCCTAGGCTGCCGGAGGCGAAATAGGTTTCGTCGGTCGAGCACAACCCGATCATGACAGCGGATGCCCCGCGCGCCTGAAGCCCCTCAGCGAACGCCCGCGCGAACTCCGGCGACGACCGGCGTGCGTCGTGCCCGATCACAACCTCCGTGCCGGCCGCGCCGAGTTCATCGGCGAATGCGGCACCGATTGCGGTCACGATCTCGGTAGTCAGGGTGTCTCCGACCCGACCGCGCACGTCGTACTCCGTCACTACGGCGGTCAGGTGGGCGAGGGCGTCATCCAGCGAACTCATCCCCAAAACTTACCTTACGAAGTCCCCCCGTTCGGGTTCAGCGACGCATGCCGAATCAGCTCCCACCCGGTGGGCACCGTGGTGCGGCCGGCGTGGCGGGCGCACAGGTCGAAGCTGTGCGGATTGCGCCCCATCGAGAGGGGACCGAGTACCGCGACCGCTTCGCTGTAGTCGAAGGTGAGGGTGGCTCGGGCCGGCTCAGGGCAGGCAATTCGGGAGCATGCTCGCGTGTCCATAAGGCTTCAGCGTACCCGCCCGACCCGCTCGCGCCGGGGTCCCCGCAACTAGACTGAGACCATGTCTCGATCACGTCGTTCCGCGATTCCGGAGCCCACGGTGCGCGGTCGCGGCCGGGATCGGCACGGTCGCGGGGTGCGCAGTTCCGCCACCGGGCCCTACCTTCCGCCGCTGCGCACCCGCATCGATGTTTTCGATGTGACAGTCGCCTCGACCGTGGAGTATCTGCGCAGCGTCTGGCCCGCGGAGCTGTCCCAGGTAGTGGTGCTCGTCGCCGCCGGGCCGGCCGAGGTGTCGGCCGTGGGTGTGGAACGCTGGCGCGTGAACGCGGCCGAAGGGCGCATCGTGTTCTACCGTCTTCCCATCCAGCGACTCACCCGCCAGCACGACAGCGACGAAATGCACCAGCGCATGGTGATCGAGAGCTGTGTCTTCCGGGGTATCGCGGAACTGCTCGGCAAGGACCCGTGGGACATCGCCCCGGATCGCTTCCGACGCTTCTAGCGTTTCCGCTTCTCGGTTCCATCGCTTCTTCGCAGCTGACCGTGTCGGCCACCTCGTAACGGATGCGTAACAGTGGCTCTGCGGGGCAAACCGAACCCCGGGAAGATCCGAACCCTTGTCACAGCACCTCACCCCGCCGGGCAGCACTCACCCAGTCAGACACCTGGCCCGGCCCGGCCCGACCCGACAAAGGATCACCCCATGCGCACCTTCACCAAGACCGCCCTCGGCTTCGCTTCCGCCGGACTGCTCATCGCTGGCCTCGCCGCCTGCTCCACCCCCGCGACCACGGCCCCCTCCAGTTCGGCCCCGCAGTCGTCCTCCTCGGCAGATGCCGCGCCGGTCCCCCTCGCCTCGATCCCGTCGCTTGACAACGGTGTCGACACCGCCGTCCTCCTCGACGCTGACTTCGTCGCCGCGATCACGAGCCTCGGCCTCACCCCCGGAGTCGTCGGAACCGCCACTCTTGAAGAGGGCAGCCTGATCTTCCCGATCACCGGCGGCAACGTGGACTACTACGACCCGGCCGAAGACTACCGGCCCTTCGTTCAGGGCAGCATTGAGCACGAAGGCTCCGGCTTCTCGCTGACCGCCGGCGACACCGTCGTTGAACTGACCAACTTCACCATCGACCCCGGCACCAGCGAGCTCTTCGGAGACGTCACCGCCAACGGTGAAAGCGCCGCCACCCAGATCAAGCTCTTCGACCTCTACGGCGGAACGCTGAAGGCCCTCGAAATGGACGGCACCAACGCCATCCTCGAAGGCACGACCGTACACATCGGTGATGACGCCGCAGCCCTGCTGAACGAGACCTTCGGCACCGACGGTGTCCCGGAGCAGTTCCTCGTCGGTATCGCGAAGATCACCGTCGCCACCGAGTAACACCCGCACCACCCCGCACCATAGAAGTACCCGCACCATACGAAAGGCCCGTCGCAGTCGCGACGGGCCTTTCCGTGTGCCGGTTCACGGCCCACCTCGCCACGTCGTGAGGCGCGGGCGCGCCCCAACTGGGGCGCGACCGCTACGGCCATTGCCGTAGCGGTCGCCGAAACCGGGCGCGCTCGCGCACCTGACCCCCTGAGCCGAGCTCGAGGGGCTCGGCCCACGGCTCATGCGCCCGATATTCGCAGCCTGGCGCCGTCGTGCGCCCGATATGTGCACGCGCGTCGTTTGGCGCTGCACGTACCGGGCGCATGAGCTTTGGGCGCTGCACGTATCGGGCGCATGACTGACTCTGGCCCGTGGTGATGCGCCCGATATGAGCACAGCGGGGCGGGCGGCGGCCGTCAGCGGTGGGCGAAGACGGCGGGACGCTTCTCGGAGAAGGCCGCCATACCCTCCTTCTGGTCGGCGGTCGCGAACGCGGAGTGAAACAGGCGGCGCTCAAACCGCACGCCTTCGGCCAGAGTGGTCTCGAAGGCGGCGTTCACGCACTCCTTCGCCAGCATGGCGATGGGGGCGCTCATGCGCGCGATGGTGGTTGCCGCGGTCACCGCCTCGTCGAGCAGGTCATCGGCCGGCACCACGCGCGCCACCAACCCACACCGTTCGGCTTCGGCGGCATTCATCGTGCGCCCGGTCAGCACCATGTCCATGGCTTTGGCCTTGCCGATGGCGCGGGTCAGCCGTTGCGATCCGCCAATGCCGGGAATTACGCCGAGCGTGATTTCCGGCTGCCCGAATCGGGCCGTGTCGGCGGCGATGATGAAGTCGCACATCATGGCAAGTTCGCACCCACCGCCGAGGGCATGGCCGGCCACTGCCGCGATCACGGGTGTGCGCACCGCCGTCAACGCGCTCCAGTGCGCAAACCAGTCCGTCGCGTACATCTCGATATAGGTCTTCGGGGCCATCTCCTTGATGTCCGCGCCGGCCGCGAACGCCCGGGCCGATCCGGTGATGATGATTGCGCCGATCTCAGGGTCAGCGTCGAAATCGGTGGCCGCCGCGACCACTTCGGTCATCATGAGCTCATTCAACGCGTTCAACGCCTCGGGGCGGTGCAGGGTGATGATGCCCACCCGACCACGACGTTCCACGAGAATCACCTGAAAGTGCCGAGCATCGGTGTCGCTCATGCCGTCACCGCCGCCGAGTTGGCGCGAATGGTGTTGATGATGCCCGAGAAGTCCTGGCTGGTGCCGCTCTCCTCGGCGAAGCGCCGGTAGATCTCGGCCGCGACCGGGCCCAGTTCCGCGGCGACCCCGGTGGACGTGAGCGCGTTGAGGGCGAGCCCCAGGTCCTTGGCCATCAGGCTGCCCGCGAAGCCCGGCTGGTAGTCGCGGTTCGCCGGGCTCGTGGGCACCGGGCCGGGGACCGGGCAGTTCGTGGTGAGGGCCCAGCATTGACCGGAGGCCGTCGAGGCCACGTCGAAGAGCGCCTGGTGCGTGAGGCCGAGCCGTTCGCCGAGCACGAAGGCCTCGCTGACCGCGATCATGGAAATACCCAGAATGAGGTTGTTGCAGATCTTGGCTGCCTGGCCTCCTCCCGACCCGCCGCAGTGCACGATTCGGCCGCCCATGATCTGCAGCACCGGTTCGGCGGCGGCGAAATCCTCCGGTTCGGCACCCACCATGAACGTGAGCGTTCCCGCTTCGGCCCCGCCGACACCACCAGAGACCGGAGCGTCCATGCCGCGGTGCCCGGCCGCGACGACCAGGTCGCGCGCGGCACGAGCATCGTCGACGTCGATGGTGGAGCAGTCCAGGAACAGCGTGTTCGGGGCGGCCGCGGCGATCAGCCCGGGCGCCTCCGCAGTGCCCTGGTAGGCGCCCAGCAGATGACGCCCACTCGGCAGCATGGTGATCACGATGTCGGCGCCGGTCACCGCCTGCGTTGCCGACTCGGCAATGGTGACGCCGGTGGCCCGGGCCTGCTCCAGCGCCGCCAGCACTAGGTCGAAACCCAGCACGGTGTGTCCGGCCGAGACGAGGTTGGCGGCCATTGGGCCGCCCATGTGGCCCAAACCGATGAAAGCGATACGACTGCTCATGAGTGTTCCTCCTGCGTTGGTGGTGCTGACTGCGGTGTGTGTTCAAGCTGGAGTTCCCGGGGGCCGAGGTCACCGAAGTGGGAGTCGACCTCGGCGTCGCTCACCTCGGCGAGGGTCGCCGGCGTCCACCGCGGTGCGCGGTCCTTGTCGATCACCATCGCGCGGATTCCCTCCCGAAAGTCCGGGCGGGCCAGGCTGTGCAGCGATACGCGATACTCCTGTCGCAGCGCGGCCTCGAGGTCGGGCAGTGAACGGGCGCGCCGCACCGACGCGAGCGCCACCTTCACGGCCGTGGGGGAATTGGCACGGATGCGCCGGGCCGCGTCGGCAGCGCCGGGCTCGGCCGCCGCATCCAGACGGTCCAGAACCACCTCGACACGGTCTCCCGCGTAGCACCGGTCGATCCACGCGCGCTGCTGCAGCAGCGGAGCCGGCGGAGCGGGCTCGGTCACCTCGGCGAGCACCTGCTGCACGTGGTCGGTGGCGAGCCGCCGAACGAGCGTCGCGATGGCGCTGCTGGGCAGGTACCGGTCGGCCAGGCCCAGCGCCATGGCGTCGGCCCCGGTCATGGTGTCGCTGGTCAACGCGAGGTGCGTGCCGAGTTCACCGGGCGCCCGAGAGAACAGGAACGTGCCGCCCACGTCGGGCACGAAGCCGATGGCCGCCTCGGGCATGCCGATTTTCGTGCGCTCGGTCACGAGCCGAATTCGGGCATGCGCGGAGATGCCCACGCCGCCGCCCAGGACCACGCCGTCCATCACCGCGATCACCGGCTTCGGGTACCGGGCGATGAGCGCGTTGACCGGGTATTCGTCGGCCCAGAACGCTTCCGTTGCGCGTCCGCCGGTTTCGGCGTCCCGGTAGATGGCCACGATATCGCCGCCGGCGCAGAGACCACGGTCGCCGCTGCCGCTGATCAGCACGACCTGCACCGTCGCATCCGTCGCCCACTCGGCGAGAGTGGCGCCGATGACGTTCACCATGTCGTGGGTGAGCGCGTTCAGGGCGCGCGGCCGGTTTAGCACGATGTGACCCAACCGACCATCACGATGCAGCAGAACGGATGCCGGGGCCTCTTCTGAGTTGACCCCCGCGGCCGAGCCCGTGGCCGCGGCGTTCGCCCCGCTCACGAGGCGTCCGCCAGGATGCGGCCGACGATCAGGCGCATGATCTCGTTGCTGCCCTCCAGGATCTGGTGCACCCGCAGGTCCCTGACCACTTTCTCGATGCCGTATTCGCTGAGATAGCCGTAGCCGCCGTGCAATTGCAGGGCGCGGTTGGCGACCGAGAATCCGGTGTCGGTGGCCACCCGTTTGGCCATCGCGCACAGACGCACCCGGTCGGGTGCCTTGCGGTCCAGGGCGTCGGCGGCACGCCAGATCAGGGTGCGGGCCGCTTCGAGTTCGGTGTCCATGTCGGCCAGTTCGAAGAGCAGGGCCTGCTGTTCGATGAGCGGTTTTCCGAATGCATGGCGTGCCTTGAGGTACGCCACCGTCTGGTCGAGGGCCCACTGGGCGCCGCCGAGGGAGCACGCGCCCATGTTGACCCGGCCGCCGTTCAGCCCGGTCATCGCGATGCCGAAGCCGTCGCCCTCCGCGCCGAGCAGGTTGGCCACCGGTACGCGCACGTTCTCGAACACGACCTGGCGGGTGGGCTGGGCCTTCCATCCCATCTTCTTCTCGTTGGCGCCGAAGGAGAGGCCGGGCGTTCCGTCGGGCACGACGATGGCCGAGATGCCCTGGTTACCGGTGTCGCTGGTGCGGGCCATCACGACGTAGAGCCGGGAGCTGCCGGCGCCGGAGATGAACTGCTTGACGCCGTTGATCACATAGTCGTCGCCGTCGCGCACGGCGCTCGTGCGCAGGGCCGCCGCGTCGCTGCCGGCGTCGGGTTCGGTGAGGCAGTAACTGCCGAGGGCCTGCATGCTCGCCAGGTCGGGCACCCACCGGGCGCGCTGCTCGGCAGTGCCGAAGCTGTCGATCATCCACGCCACCATGTTGTGGATAGAAATGTAGGCCGCGATGGTGGGGTCGCCCTTGGCGAGTTCCTCGAAGATCAGCGCGGCGTCACGGCGGGTGAGCCCGGCACCGCCGACATCCTCCTGCACGTAGATGCCGCCCATGCCGAGCGCGCCGGCCTCTTTGAGCACCTCGACGGGAAAGAAATGGTTTTCATCCCACTCCACCGCGTGCGGGGCGAGGGCCGTGGTGCTGAAATCCCGCACCATGGCCACGATGTCCTGCTGTTCGTCGGTCAACTGGAACATGCTCAACCCATCGTCGGAATGACGAAGCTGGCCTCGTCCTTGACCCCGTTCGGCCACCGCGAGGTGACCGTCTTGGTCTTGGTGTAGAACCGGAACGAGTCCGGGCCGTGCTGGTTGAGGTCTCCGAAACCGGACCGCTTCCAGCCGCCGAAGGAGTGGTAAGCGATCGGAACCGGGATCGGCACGTTCACGCCGACCATCCCGGTGTTCACCCGGGCCACGAAGTCGCGCGCCGTCGCGCCGTCATTGGTGTAGATCGAGACACCATTGCCGTACTCGTGCTCGCTGGGCAGGCGCAGGGCTTCTTCGTAGTTCTCGGCGCGCACCACGATAAGCACCGGGCCGAAGATCTCCTCGAGGTAGATCCGCATGTCGCTCGTGACGTTGTCGAACAGGCTGGGGCCCATGAAGAAGCCCTCTTCGTGCCCCGCAAGGCTGAAGCCGCGGCCGTCGACCACGAGGTCGGCGCCGGCGTCGACACCGATCTGGATGTACTCGGACACGCGATCGACCGCGGCCCGGTTGATCAGCGGCCCGTAGTCGGCTGTTTCGTCGAGGCAGTGACCTACCCGCACGGTCTTGATGCGTTCGATGAGCTTGGCGACGAGGGCGTCGGCGGTGGCCTGGCCGACAGGAACGGCGACGGAGATGGCCATGCAGCGTTCCCCGGCGGCGCCGTAGCCGGCGCCGATGAGGGTGTCGGCCACGAGGTCGAGGTCGGCGTCGGGCATCACGATCATGTGGTTCTTGGCCCCGCCGAAACACTGGGCACGCTTGCCGTTGGCGGCGGCCTGGGTGTAAATGTACTGGGCGATCGGCGTGGAGCCGACGAATCCGACCGCCTTGACCCGGGGATCGTCGAGCAGGGCGTCGACGGTGTCCTTGCCGCCGTTGACCACGTTGAAGACGCCGGCGGGAAGGCCCGCCTCGAGGAACAGTTCCGCGATGCGCAGCGGCACGGAGGGGTCGCGCTCGGAGGGCTTGAGAATGAAGGAGTTGCCGCTGGCGAGGGCGGGACCGGCCTTCCAGAGCGGGATCATGGCCGGAAAGTTGAAGGGCGTGATGCCCGCGACCACGCCGAGCGGCTGGCGCATGGAGTAGACGTCGATGCCGGTGCCGGCACCGGTGCTGTACTCGCCTTTGAGCAGGTGCGGTCCGCCGGCGGCGAACTCGATGACCTCGAGGCCGCGCTGAATGTCTCCCTTGGCGTCGGCCACGGTTTTGCCGTGTTCGCTGGAGAGCAGCCGGGCCAGGGAATCCATCTCGTTGTTGACCAGGTCGAGAAAACGCATGAGCACTCGGGCGCGACGCTGGGGGTTCCAGGCTCCCCATTCGATCTGGGCGGCTTCGGCATTCGCGATGGCGGCCTCGGTCTCGGCGCGATTGGCGAGGGGAACCCGGGCCTGCACCTGGCCGGTGTTCGGGTCGAACACGTCGGAGAAGTCTCCGGAGGTGCCGGAGACGTGAGCGCCCCCGATGAAGTGGGTCAATTCGCGAATCATGCCGATCCTGCTTTCGGTAGCGACGTCATTGTGCTGTCCCCAGCAAAGATACTAGGAACCCCTAGTAATTACTAGGGGTTCCTAGTATCTTGAACTCAGAGCACCACCGCTTCGTTCAACACTGCAGTTGATTTCAAGGAGAAGACCACCCGTGACGACCACTCCGGATACGTCCGCCCTGTTGCAGGCCCTCGTGGCCGCAGTCGGTGCCGCCCACGTGCTCACCGACACCGATGTCACCGCACAGTTCGCGCGGGACATGCAGCCCCTCGCCGAAGCCGGCACCCCGCTGGCCGTCGTGAAACCCGGCAGCACGGCCGAAGTCGCTGCCGTTATCTCCGCCTGCGCCGCCCACGGCGTGGCCATTGTGCCCCGCGGTGCCGGCTCCGGCATGACCGGCGCGGCGAACGCCCAGAACGGCGCCGTCACCATTCTCTCCACCCGGCTCAACCGCATCGACGCGGTCAACGTGGACGACGGCTATGTCGTGGTGCAACCCGGTGCCATCACCCTGGACGTGATGAACGCCGCCAAGGCCGCCGGCATGTTCTACGCCCCGGACCCGACCTCCAACAGCTGGTGCAGCATCGGCGGCAACCTCGCCAACGGCTCGGGCGGCCCCTGCGGGTCGAAGTATGGCGTGACCGGTGACGCCGTGCTCGGCCTCGAAGTGGTGCTCGCCAACGGCGATATTCTCAACACCAGTCGCCAGTCCATCAAGGGCGTCACCGGGTATGACCTGAACCGGCTCTTCGTGGGTTCGGAGGGAACCCTCGGGTTCATCACCCAGGCCACCCTGCGCCTGCGCCGTCGCCGCGCCGCGCCGTGGACCGCCGTCGCCGCGTTCGACAGCGTCGACCAGGCCGGCCGCGCCGTGACCGCCTTCATCGCGAGCGGCCATTCGCTTCCGCTGCTGGAGATCATGGATGCCGCCTGCTTCGGCGCCGTGGAGGCCCACCTCGGCAGCCAGCTGCTCGATGACGGCGCCACGCCCGCCGCCGTTCTGTTCGCACAGAGTGACTCGGGCACCAGCACCGAGCTCGATGCCTTCGAGCAGATCGCCACCGACAACGGCGCAGTTCTGGTGTACCAGACCGACGACGAGTCGGAGGGGGAGATGCTCATGGGGTACTGGCACGGGCTCGAGGCGGCCCTCGAGACTCTCGGCACCTGGATTCTGCACGAGGTCACCGTGCCGCGGCACCGCCTGGCCGAACTGATTCATGCGGCGGCCGACATCGGCCGGCAGACCCAGCTGTTCGTGGGAGTGCACGGGCACGCCCAGGACGGAACAGTGCATCCGATGATCGTGTTCACCCCCTCCGAACCCGGCTCGAAAGAGCGCGCTGCCACGGCCTACGCGCTGCTCCTGGCCGCCGCCCGCGACCTCGGCGGTCCGGTCACCGGCGAACACGGCATCGGGCGCATGAAAACGGATGCCCTCAGCGAGGCCCTCGGGGATGTCGGCCTGCGCGTGCACCGCGCCATCAAGCTCGCCCTCGACCCGACCCTGATGTTCAATCCGGGATCCATGTTCAGCATGACCCCCGAAGCCATGCCCCGCGAAACCACGCACCAGAAATCGGAGAAGTGAATGAATATTGTCGTGCTCGTCAAGCAGGTTCCCGACACCTGGGCGGACCGATCGCTGCGTGCGGACGGCCGGGTGGACCGTGACGCGGTCGCACCGGTGACCGATGAAATCACCGAACGGGCCGTGGAGACGGCACTGCAGCTCAAGGAACTGCACGGGGGGAGCGTGACGGTGCTCACCATGGGCCCGGCCCGCGCCGTGGACGCCCTGCGCAAGGGCCTGGCGATGGGGGCGGATGCGGCGATCCACGTGAGCGACGAGAGCCTCGCCGGTTCCGACGCCCTGCAAACCTCGGCCGCGCTCGCCGCAGCCCTGCGCACGGTCGAGGTTGACCTGGTGATCGCCGGCACCGAATCCACCGACGGCCGCACCGGCGCCATTCCCGCGATGCTCGCCGAGCGGCTGGCCCTGCCGCAGCTCACGTTCCTCTCCAGCGTCACGGTGTCTGACGGCGTCGTGAGTGGCATCCGTTCGGTGGAAAACGGCACCCTCGAGGTGCGGGCGGGGCTGCCCGCCGTGATCTCGATCACCGAACAGGCCCCCGAGCCGCGCTTTCCGAACTTCAAGGGCATCATGGCGGCCAAGAAGAAGCCGATGACCGTGTTGACCGTGGCCGACCTCGGGCTTGAGGTCGGCGAGGTCGGCGGCGATGCGTCGTGGTCTCGAGTCGCGAACGTCACGCCCCGGCCGGCCCGCGCGGCCGGAACCGTGATCACCGATGACGGCACCGCCGGCGCCCAGCTGGCCGACTTTCTCGCCGGCGCCCAGCTCATCTAGGGCCGCCCGGCCCGCCTCGCACGCTTCGACTCATTTCAGATGACTCATTTCAGATGACTCATTTCAGATAAGGGACACACGCACATGGGACAGATTCTGGTGCTCGCCGAGCACACGCAGGGAACGCTCGACCGGGTCACGGGGGAGCTGCTGGCGGCGGCCGCGCTGCTGGGAGAGCCCGCCGCCGTGGTGGTGGGACTGCCGGGCGCCGCCGATGCGCTGCTCGAGCAACTCGCCGAGAGCGGCGCGCACCGCGTGTACGTGGCCGAGACTGCCGACGCCGAAGCGTTGCTGGTGACCCCGGCCGTGCTGGCCCTCGACGCCGCCGTCACGGCTGCCCGAGCGACCGGCGAGGTGACGGCCGTGCTCGTGAACGCGAGCATCGCCGGCCGGGAGACCGCCGCCCGGCTCAGTGTGCGGCTGACCGCGGGCCTGATCAACGATGCCGTCGGAGTGGAGCTCATCGACGGGGTCGTGGTGGCGACCATGCAGGCCCTCGGCGGCGCGTACATCGTGCAGAGCACGGCGGTGGAGCTGGCCGTGGTGACCGTGCGGCCGCACGCCATCAGCGGCCAGGCCCCCGCGGCATCCGCCGAACGCGTGGACATCACCATTGACACGGCCGCGCTGCCCGCGGCGGCCATCACCGCCGTGCACGCCGAGGTCGTCGCGAGGGACCGCCCCGACCTCACCGCCGCGAGCGTGGTGGTGTCGGGCGGCCGCGGACTCGGGTCACGGGAGAACTTCTCGCTCGTCGAAGAACTCGCCGATGTCTTCGGTGCTGCCGTCGGGGCCTCCCGGGCGGCCGTCGAGGCCGACTACTGCGCCCACCACATGCAGGTCGGACAGACCGGGGTGACCGTGGCCCCGCAGCTCTACATCGCCCTGGGCATCTCCGGGGCGATCCAGCACCGGGCGGGCATGCAGAGCGCGAAAACCATCGTGGTGATCAACAAGGATGCCGGGGCGCCCCTGTTCGAGGTCGCCGACTTCGGCATCGTGGGTGACCTGTTCACCGTGGTGCCGCAGCTGATCGAGGCCGTGCGGGCCCGGCAGAACGCCTGACGGCACGGGGTGCCGCACGCGTGAACGGGCTGGGCGCGGCACGCCCGGTCGCTCCCCGCGTCAGCGACCCTGCCAGACCGGCAGGCGCTTCTCGGCGAAGGCCGAAGCGCCTTCGGACGCGTCGGCCGTGCCGAAGATGGCCTGCAGCGATTGGCGCTGGCGGTCCCATCGTTCCGCTGCCGGCCAGTCTGCCGACTGGGTCAGAATGCGTTTGCTCTCCTGCACGGCCAGCGGCGCATTGCGGGAGATCTCCCGGGCCAGCGACTCCGCCACCGCACGGCTCGTGCCCGCCGGCACGATGCGATTGACCAGTCCCCACCGGTAGGCCTCAGTGCAGGGCATGTTGCGTCCGGTCAGGGCGTACTCCGTGGCGATGCGCGGCGGAATCTGGGTGCCGAGTCGGAGCAGGCCGCCCGAGCCGGCGATCAGCCCGCGGCGCACCTCCGGCAGCCCGAACTGCGCTGCGTCGGAGGCGACTACGAGGTCGCAGGCGAGCACGAGCTCGAATCCGCCGGCCAGGGCGTAGCCTTCGACGGCGGCGATCAGGGGCTTGGCCGGCGGGCGCTCGGTCACCCCGCCGAAGCCGCGGCCGGCAACCTCGGGTCGCTCGCCGCGCAGGAAACTCTTCAGGTCCATGCCCGAGCAGAACGACGCGCCTGCGCCGGTGAGCACCCCGACCGACAGGTCGTCGTCGGCGTCGAGCCGGTCGAGCGCCGCGGCCAGCAGGGCGCTCATGGCGGCCGTCATGGCGTTGTGCGCGGCCGGCCGGTTCATCACGATGGTGAGAACGCTGTCATCGATCTGGGTGAGCACCTCGGGCTCGTGCTGGGCGGGCACCGGAGGCGCCGCAGCGGTTGGGGTCGTGCGGGCAGCGTCAATGCTGTCGTTCTGGCCCAT
The DNA here is from genome assembly GCA_038208655.1 of Actinomycetales bacterium. Classification (GTDB taxonomy): domain Bacteria; phylum Actinomycetota; class Actinomycetes; order Actinomycetales; family Microbacteriaceae; genus Cryobacterium. Next base: position 8,425 of record JBBQYN010000007.1, on the reverse strand, counting down.
GTGGACCCTCCCAGAAGTCGTGGTGCTGACGCGGTCGCGGTCAATTCCCATAATCAGTCTTGACTACGATTGTTGTCAACGGGTATGTTGACTGATGACCCTTCGTCCCCCGCCCGTCCCGAAAGGACCGCCGTGACCCCTGTCGTTGCCCCGCGAGACACCCGGGCGGCCGTTATCGGCGGCGGCACCATGGGTGCCGGAATCGCCTATTCCCTGGCCGCATCCGACTGCGCGGTGTGGCTGGTCGAACCCGACCTCGACCGTTCCGCCCGAGTGCGCGCCGAAATCGACGGCGTCGCCGAGGCCGGTGTGGCCCGAGGTAAGTTCTCCGCCGATCAGGCGGCCGCCTTCTGCGCGGGCATCCAGCACGTCGCCCGGGTCGCCGACCTGCCCCTCGGCCTCGACGTGATCATCGAAACCGTACCTGAACGGTTCACCCTGAAATGCGAGGTCTTACGGGAGGCGGAAGCTCGCCACCCGGTGATTCTGGCCAGCAACACCAGCGCGCTCTCGATCACCGAACTGGCCACCCGACTCGACCGGCCCGAGGCGTTTCTCGGAATGCACTTCTTCAACCCGGTGTGGTCCCTGGCTCTCGTCGAGGTGATCCGGGGACGCGAGACCAGCCCGCAGACCGTGGACCTCGCCCTCGAGGTGGTGGCCGCGATCGGCAAGAAACCGGCGATCGTGAACGATTCCCCGGGATTCGCCACCAGCCGTCTCGATGTGTGCCTCGCCTTGGAGGCCATCCGCATGCTCGAAGAGGGCGTGGCGCTCGCGGCCGACATCGACCGGGCCGCCGAACTGGCCTACCGACACCCGGTGGGCCCGCTGCACCTCAGCGACATCGTGGGTTTGGACGTACGGTTGGATATCGCCCGCAATCTCACCGAGAAGCTCGGCCCGCGTTTCACACCGCCGGCGCTGCTCATCGAGAAGGTGGAAGCGGGCCACCTCGGCAAGAAGACCGGCCAGGGCTTCTACGACTGGTCGCTCGTTCCGCAACCCTGACCGATCGCCCTGCCGCCGCGCGGCCCCTCGATTTTCTGATTCTTTCCCGTCTTCACCAGTTTTCATGCCGCACCGTACGAGTAGTCCGACAAACAATGGAGTCCGTCGATGAGCGTTAGTACAGTACAGAACCTTTCAGTCGACCAGACGGACGAGCAGCGCTTTCTGCGTGAGAGCGTCGGCAAGCTCGTGGCCGGATTCGGCCGCAAGTACTTTCAGGAAGTGGTGCGCACCGGCGAGAAGCCCGACGCCCTGTGGACAGCACTCGGGGAGGCCGGGTACCTCGGTGTGCACATCTCCGAAGAAAACGGCGGCGGCGGCGGTGGTCTCGCCGAGCTGGCCATCGTCATCGAAGAGACCGCGGCGCAGGGATGCCCCGTGTTCATGATCGTGATCTCGCCCGCCATCTGCGGCACCGTGTTGGATTCGCACGGTTCGCCGGACCAGAAGGCCACCTGGCTGCCCGGCATCGCCAGCGGCGAGCTCAAAATGGCCTTCGCCATCACCGAACCCGATGCCGGGTCCAACACCCACCGCATCACCACCACGGCGACGCCCAGCGACACCGGGTGGACGCTCAGCGGCCAGAAGTACTGGACCTCCGGCATTGATGAAGCGGATGCCGTGCTCGTCGTGGCGCGGGGACCGGAGCCCGATGCCAACGGTCGCCACCCGTTGTCGCTGTTCATCGTGCCGACCAACTCGCCCGGCCTCAGCTGGCAGAGCATCGACTCCGCCCTGATGATGCCCGAGAAGCAGTTCACGGTGTTCTTCGACGATGTGGCCGTCGACCGGTCCATGGTCGTGGGCGCCGAGGGTGGTGGCCTGGCCACCGTGTTCGCCGCGCTGAACCCGGAACGCGTGGCCGCGGCATCCGTGGCCAACGGCATCTCCCGCTACGCGATCGCCCGCGCCGCCGACTACGCCAAGGAACGCTCCGTATGGGGCGTGCCCATCGGCACCCACCAGGGGGTCTCGCATCCGCTGGCCAAGGCGCACATCGAGCTGCAGCTCGCCCGTCTGATGACCATGAGGTCCGCCGAAATCTACGACGCCGGCGGCGACGCCGGTGACACGGCCAACATGGCCAAATACGCCGCGGGGGAGTGTGTCGTGCAGGCCCTCGACCACGCCATCCAGGTGCACGGGGGTAACGGCCTCTCCCACGAATACGGGCTCTCCGACCTGTGGTTCGTGGCACGCATGTTCCGCACGGCACCGGTGAGCAAGGAAATGATCCTCAACCATGTGGCCACGCACAGCCTCGGCCTGCCCAAGAGCTACTAGGCCCGGGACCATGAACAACACCCTGACCTCCATGTTGCGGAATCTCTCCGCGACCTACGGCGACAGCCCCGCACTCACCCTCGGCGCTACCACGGTGACGTTTCGCCAGCTGGAGGACTCGGCCGACCGGGTCGCGGGCGGGCTGGCCCGCGCCGGGGTGGTGCCCGGCGACCGGGTCGCGATTCTCGACAAGAACTCGATCGCCTATTTCGAGTTGATGTTCGGCTGCGCCGCGGCCGGGGCGGTGCTCGTCGCCGTCAACTACCGCCTCGCGGCCCGCGAGGTGCGCACCGTCGTGCAGGACGCCGCACCGAAGATCCTGTTCGTGAGTCCCGACCTGGAGACCCTCGTACTGAACCTGGCGGCCCCGGCCGGCGTGGACGCCCCGGTGACGGATGCCGCGGCGCAGCCCGGCCGACCCGTGATCGTGTCGCTCGGCGCCGAATTCGAGCTGTGGGCCGGTCCGCCCCCCGCGGCCGGGAACCCCGCCGACGACCGGCCGCGCGCCCATGAACCCCGGGAAGACGACGTGGTGCTGCAGATGTACAGCTCCGGCACCACGGGCCTGCCCAAGGGCGCCATGCTCACGCATCGCAACCTCTCATTCACACCCATGATGGGCCGCGCGTTCTACGGCATGACCGAGAACAGCGTGAATCTGCTCACCTCGCCGCTGTTTCACATCGGCGGCGCGGGCTACGGCATGACCACGTTCGGTCAGGGCGGTCACACCGTGCTGGTGCGCGATTTCGTGGCCAGGAATGTGCTGGCCGACATCGCACGGCACCGGGTGACCAATATGTTCCTGGTTCCGGCCACCATCGACATGCTCCTGGCCGAGAGCCTCACGAACGACTATGACCTCAGCAGCCTGGCCCTGATCGCCTACGGCGGCGCCCCGATCACCACGCACCAGCTCGTGGCCGCGGCATCCGTTTTGACCTGCGGCTTTCTCGGGGTGTACGGCATGACCGAAGCGGCGGGCACGGTCGCCTGCCTGCCCCAGTCCGACCACGATCTCACCGGCGAGCGCAGCTACCTGCTCGGTTCGGTGGGCGTTCCGCTGCCTTGGAACGAGATCAAGATCATCGATCCCGACACGCTGCAGGAGCTGGAACCGGGCCTGGTCGGGGAACTCTGCGTGCGGTCAGGGCAGACCATGGCCGGCTACTGGAACCAGCCCGAGATCACCGCGGCGACCATCGATGCCGACGGCTGGCTGCACACCGGGGACGCGGCCTACAGCGACGCGGCCGGATACCTGTTCTTGAAGGACCGGTTGAAGGACATGATCATCTCCGGTGGGGAGAACATCTACCCGATCGAGGTGGAGAACGTGCTGATGGAACACCCCGCGGTGCGTGAGGTGGCCGTATTCGGCGTTCCGCACCTGAAATGGGGTGAAACCGTGCGAGCGACGATCGTGATCGCGGCGGGACAGCGACTGAGCGCGGCTGACGTGATCGAGTTCTGTCAGAGCCACCTGGCCCGGTACAAGTGCCCGACGATCGTGGACTTCGTCGACGCGCTGCCGCGCAACGCGTCGGGCAAGATTCTCAAACGCGTGCTCCGCGAGGCCCCGGTCGTGGCCGGAGCACCCGAGCGGGTGTCGGCATGAGCCTCGCCGTTCCGGAAACCGAGCCCACGGTCAGGCTGCTGCAGCGATTCTGCGAGGACTGGTTGAATGCGGCGGATGCCACGGTGTGCACCGAAATCATGCGGCAGGACTACGCGGTGCAGATCGGCGGCATCGTGCTCACCGGGCTGGCAGCCTATGTGCCCGCCACGCTCGGACAGCTGGAGCAGTTCGCCGGGTTGAGAATCGTCGTGCACGATCTGGTGAGCAATGGCCGCCAGCTGGCGCTGCACTTCACCGAGCACGGGCCGAGTGTGCGCGACGGCGGACGGGAGGCCGCCTGGCGGGGGGTCGCCCTGTTCGAGGTCGAGAACGGTCTGCTCGTGCGCAATATCACCGAGGAAGACTACTTCTCCCGGCGCCGTCAGCTCACCGACGGGGTGCTTGATGCCCTGCCGAGTGCGCTGCCGCACCCGTGGAGCACGGCGGTGCAGCCGGCCGACCCGTCGGCCGAACGACGGGTCAGAGACTGGCTCGGCGGCGGCGGCCTCTCGACGTCGGAGCACGGACTCGTGTTCGACGAGGGCGGCGACTACCAGCCGCTGCTGCAGGTGGAGCGCACCACGGTGACCGAGCTGTTCTCGGCCGGCGCGGCCGTGGGATTTCGCGTGGAACAATGCGGCCGGTATCAACGGGGGCTCGGCTTGCCCGATGACCGCCGTGACCGGGAGGGTACGCTCTCCACCGTCGGGCTCGTGCGCGTGGCACCCGACGGCAGCATCGCCGGGCAGATGGTGCGCGACCGTGCCGGGCTGCGCCGCGCCCTGACCCGGAACTAGCCCCCTTCCCCCCCGTCCCGGCGCTATCAACACAACCGTTGACAGAAGGGGTGCTGATCCGTTACCGTTTTCTCATGGCCCGGGTTTCACGGGCAGCCAGACGCGAAAGGTTTGAGACATGCGCGACGCAGTAATAGTAGGAGCGGTGCGAACCGCTGTAGGACGACGCAAGGGCGCGTTGTCTGGAGTGCACCCCGCCGACCTGTCGGCGGCTGTTCTGCAGGCTCTCGCCGAGCGCACCGGACTGGACCCGGCCCTGATCGACGACGTCGTGTGGGGCTGCGTGTCCCAGGTCGGCGAACAGAGCCTGAACATCGCCCGCACCGCCGTTCTCGGCGCCGGCTGGCCGGAGTCTGTTCCGGCCACCACGGTCGACCGCCAGTGCGGCTCATCGCAGCAGGCCGTACACAATGCGGCGGCCGGTGTCATCAGCGGCCAGTATGAGTTCGCGGTGGCCGGCGGCGTGGAATCGATGAGTCGGGTGCCGATGTTCTCGAACGTTCAGGGCGCCGACCCGTTCGGATCGCGTTTTCGGGCGCGCTTCAACGGTGTCGAGCCCCACCAGGGTGACGGCGCCGAGATGATCGCCCGCAAATGGAACCTCAGCCGCACCCAGCTCGACGAATTCGCGCTGGCCTCGCACGCCAAGGCCGCTGCGGCCCAGGACGAGGGCCGCTTCGTGAAGGAAATCGTGCCGTTTCTTCGAGAAGACGGCGTGAGCGTGGATGTCGATGAAGGCATCCGTCGCGGCGGAACGCTCGAGACCATGGCCGGGATCAAGTCGGCATTCGCCGAAGACGGCGTCTTGACGGCCGGCAACAGCTCGCAGATGAGCGATGCCGCCGCCGGACTGATGGTGACGACGAGCGAGAACGCCAAGAGGATGGGCCTCACCCCGCTCGTGCGCGTGCACACCGCCGTGCTCGCCGCCAACGACCCGGTGATGATGCTCACCGCGCCGATCCCCGGCACCAAGAAGGCGCTCGACCGGGCGGGGCTGTCGATCGACGACATCGGAGTCTTCGAGATCAACGAGGCGTTCGCATCCGTTCCGCTGGCCTGGCTGGCCGACACCGGGGCCGACCCAAGGCGGTTGAACCCCAGCGGTGGCGCCATCGCGCTCGGGCACCCCCTGGGTGGCAGCGGTGCCCGCATCATGACCACGATGATTCACCGCATGCAGACCGAGAACCTGCGCTACGGGCTGCAGGCCATGTGCGAGGGCGGCGGCCAGGCCAACGTCACCATTCTCGAACTGCTCTAGCAGGAGGCGCTCGCCAGCCTCTGCAGGCACCCGGCAGGTCACCGTTTTGGTGGCCGGCCGGGTTTCGTGAGGGTTCCGCCCCGTGAGAACATGACGGGGAGCAATGCTCACGAGAACTGGAGAATCGGTGTCAACACCTCCCCTGCACAGCGACCCGATCGGCGAGGCACACCGGCACTGGGTCGAGCACGGCTGGGCCGACGCCGCCGACGGCATGGCCGCCGTCACCTCGATCATGCGCACCCAGCAGATCATGCTGGCGCGCATCGAGGCCGTGCTGAAGCCGCTCGGACTGACCTTCTCCCGCTACGAACTGTTGGCGCTGCTCAGCTTCACCCGCAGCAAGGCGCTACCCATGGCCAAGGCCAGCGCTCGGCTGCAGGTGCACCCCACGAGCGTGACCAACGCCGTGGACCGGCTGGAAAGCGCCGGGCTGGTGCGCCGCGTGGCACATCCCACCGACGGACGGGCGACCCTGATCGAGATCACGGCGAACGGTCTCGATCTGACCCAGACGGCCACGGAGCGCTTGAACAGCGTCGTCTTCGCCAACCCCGGACTCGCTCGAACGGACGTGCACCATCTGATCAGCGTGCTCACCGGGTTCCGCCGGGAGGCCGGGGACTTCGTGACCGACGACGCGACGGAATACCGTTACGCAGATTGAGCGCAAATACGTCGTTTCAGTAGCAATTCTGTTCAGTTGCGCCGGTGGATTGCAGAGAACGGCCCTCCGGGTGACACCATCAAGATAGGGGACTCTCCCGACTGCGGCGAATCGTCCGCGCGCCGAATGCCCAGCACAAGGAAACCCGTCATGCCCCACTCTCTGACTCGCTCGCGTCACGCCACCCCGTCCTCGGCGGGCCTCTCGATCCGGCTGCTCCAGGACCTTCAGCAGCTCGCTCGCACACCTTCACTGCTGGTGGCGTGCAACTACGGCGGTACCCTGTCCTTCCACGGTGATTCGGCCGTTCCCTCCCAGCCCGTGGACGAATCGGCGACCGCCCTGCGGGCGCTCGCCGCCCTGCCCAACACTCACACCGCCGTGATGTCGGCACGCCCGCTGCGCGACCTCGCCGCCGATTCCCGGCTGCCGCGCGAGGTGCACCTGGTCGGTTCCAACGGCGCCGAGTTCGACTCCGAATTCTTCCACAGCTCGTCGGGGGAGACTCCGCTGCAGTCCGAAGACTCCGGTATCGCCCTCGACCGGCTGCGCACCCGGCTCGGTGTGAGCGCCACCTTCTTCGCCGGTGACGCCGAGAGCGACGAAGACGCCATGAACACCCTGCACGGACCTGACCTGGGCATCCGTGTCGGTGACGGCGAATCGATGGCCCAGCACCGCATCAGCGGGCCCGAAATGCTGGGCCAGATGCTCGCCCTGCTCTTCGAACTGCGCAAGGACTGGCTGTTCGGCCAGGATCGCGTCGAAATCGAACGGCACTCCATGCTCGGCGACGGCACGTCGACCGCGCTGATCACCCCGGAAGCGCGCATCTGCTGGATGACGCACCCGATGCCCGACTCCGGATCCCTGTTCGCCAGCATTCTCGGCAGCGAAGAAGCCGGCCACTTCAGCATCGAACCGGTGAAGAAGTCCCGCGTGCTCGGTCAGCGCTACGTCGACAACACCATGATCGTGGAGACACGCTGGGCCGACGTCACCGTCACCGACTACATCGAGCCGTCCCCGCTGGGCATCACGAACCTCGTGCGGGTGCTCACCGGCAGCGGATCGGCCCGCATCACATTCGCGCCGCGCCCGAACTACGCCGCCGCGTACTTCAACATGGAGGCCAACGAGGCCGGGGTGCACCTGACCGGAACACCCGATCCGATCACTCTCTCCGCCCCCGGGGTGGCGTTCTCGGTGACCTCCGACGGCCGCAACGCCACCGCCACGGCCGAGGTCAACCTCTCCCGCGGTCCCGTCGTGCTGAACCTGCGCAGCGGCGACAAGGACGCCTACGAGCCCTCCGCCCGCCAGGAACCCGCCCGTCGTGCCGCGATCGCGGCCTCGTCTCGCGAGTGGATCGCATCCCTCGACCTGCCCAAGGTGAAGAAGTCCCTCGTGGGCCGCTCCGCACTCGTGCTTCGCGCCCTCTGCTACGAACCCACCGGAGCGGTGCTCGCCGCCTCGACGACGTCCCTGCCCGAAGGCCTCGGCGGAACCCGTAACTGGGACTACCGCTACTGCTGGCTGCGCGACGGCTCCATGACCGTGAAAAGCCTGGCCGACCTCGGCTCGACCTACGAGGCGGAAGGCTTTCTGCGCTGGCTCGACGGCATTCTGCAGGACAGCCCGGGTGCCGAGTGGCTGCATCCGCTCTACTCGGTCACGGGCTCCTCGCTCACCACCGAAGCCAGCCTGGAATCGTTGCCCGGCTACGCCGGATCACGTCCGGTGCGTATCGGCAACGCGGCCGACAACCAGGTGCAGCTGGA
>JBBQYN010000006.1:0-23477 GCA_038208655.1 Actinomycetales bacterium | reverse complement strand
CGTACTGCGCGTCAAAACTGGTGCCGCCCTCGCCAAGGGCTCGCAGCAGAATCGCACGCACGGCGGCCAGCAGTTCCCGGGCGCGTTTCAGCGACAGCGACTCTGCGGGCTGGGCGAAATGCATCCGGGCGGCGAATAGGGCCTCGTCGGCGTAGATGTTACCGACCCCACTGTTCACGCCCTGATCCAGGAGCACTCGTTTGATGCCACTGCGGGTGCGACCTAATGCCCGGTAGAACGCCGGCGAGTCGAAGGCCGGATCCAGCGGGTCCCGGCTGATGTGGGCCACCTGGGACGGAATCAAGCGCTGCCACGTCGCCGGTGAGTTCGGAACCGCCGTCCGTTCCTCCGGCGCACCGAGCAGGGCGGCCCCGAAGTACCCGGCGGGGCGGGCATCCGTCGTGGGCAGCATCGTGTCCACGGCCATGCTGCCGAAGATGCGCTGGTCGACGAAGTGCACCCAGAGATCTCCGAGCAGCGGATGCTCCAGGTACAGCCGAATCCGCAGCATCCGGTCGGCATCGAAGCCGGGTTGCCGCAACAGCACCTGCCCGCTCATCCCCAGGTGCGCCACCAGGGCCAGCCCCGATTCCAGTGGCACCCAGAGAAACTTTCCGCGCCGCACGACGCCGAGCAGGCGCTGGCCCTCCAGCAGGGCAGTGAAGTCGCCGAGCGCCCGGTCGTGGCGGCGCAACGACCGCGGATCAAAGATGTCGACGGCCGTGACGGTGGCACCGGTCAGGGCGGGCTGGAGGCCCGCGCGCACGACCTCAACCTCGGGGAGTTCAGGCATGACGATGGCGCACGGTGGCAGGCGGTCGCGGCCGGGTCAGCGGTCGGCGAGCACGCTGATCAGAGCGCGGGCGGCGGCCATCTCGGCGAACTTCTTGCTGGTTCCCTCGCCGTGCGCGCTGAACTTCGGACCCACCGACACGGTGGCCACGAAAACCTTGGCATGGTCGGGGCCGCTCTCGGCGACCTCGTAGTGCGGGGCACTCTGTCCGAGGGCGGCGGCGCGCTCCTGCAGGGTTGTCTTGGGGTCCATGGACACGCCAAAACGACCCTTGTCGGCCAGGAGCGGTTCGATCAGGCGCAACACGAAGGCCGTGGCCACGTCGCCGCCGGAATCGAGGTACACAGCGCCGATGAGGGCTTCGACGGTGTCGGCGAGAATGGACGACTTGTCCTGCCCGTGCGTGAGCAGTTCGCCCCTGCCCAGGCGCACAAAAGCGCCCAGACCGAGGCCTCGGGCGATTTCAGCCAGGGCCGCCGTTGAGACGAGGCTGGCCCGGCGCTTGGCGAGGATTCCCTCGCCCAACCCGGGGTACGTGCGGTAGAGCATCACGGTGACGGCCTGGCCCAGAATCGAATCGCCGAGAAACTCCAGGCGTTCGTTGGTGGGGATGCCACCGTTTTCGTAGGCAAAGGAGCGGTGCGTGAGCGCCAACTCCAGCAGGTCCCCGTCGATGTTCACTCCGAGGGCCGCTAAAAGCTGCGACCGCTCGGTGTTACTGTGCGTCTTCGTGCGTGGCGTCATCGTGCGGGGTGCCTGCTGCCGGGTTCGACTGACGTCGACTGTGTCGGAATTGATTTAGATGTCGGCGACTTTACGGCCCTTGTATTCCATGAACAGCGCGGTGCCGGCGGAGTCGGTGACAACCTTGGCACGGTGCGGGAGGCTGTAGACAACCTTGCCGTTCTCCATGGTCTTCACGAGGGTGGGAGGGGTGGCCTTCCACTGCGCGCGACGGGAGTGGGTGTTGGAACGCGACATCTTGCGCTTCGGTACTGCCATGACTACTTCTCTTCTCTGTCTAAATCAACGCTGTTCGTGTCAGCATGGATGTCTTCATCCGTGTTGATGGGGGTGGAGGCTTGGAATCCTGCAAGCGCTGACCACCGGGGATCGGTCGCTTCACGCGGTTCGAGTTCCGGTGAATCGTCCAGGGGTTCCCCGGTCTCACTGTCAAGACCCGGGCAATCCCGCCGGCATACCGGCTGGAACGGCAGTGACAAGACTACCGCGTCCCGAACCAGAGATTCCACGTCGACATGGTCGTCCAGAATCTCAAACTCAAAAGCTTCATCTTGAGAGTATCCGAAAAGCTCGGCGAATTCGACTCGAACCGGTCGCACGATGTCTTTCAGGCATCGCCCGCAGACCCCTTCGGCCGAACCGGTCACCGAAATGCTCACCAGGATGCCCTCGTGCATGGCCTCCAGGCGCAGGTCGGCGCTCAGCGTGGAGTCGGCTTTGACGGCCACCAGGCCGGCGCCGAGATCTTCGGGTACCACGATGTCGAGGTGGCGTTCCTGCATCGTTCCCGGCCGGTTGATGAGGTCACGTACGTCGACCGTGTAGGGCGTTTTCTTGAACTTGGTCACCGAAAGATTCTACGCGACCCGCGACGACCTCAGGTGCGGGTGAACATTCCGGGCAGAATCGACCCCGGCGCGAGCCGGGCCTGCCAGCGTCGCCGCAGCGTGACGGCCGCGCGCAGTGCCCCGGTGATGTCGCGCAGGTCCGCAGCCCGCTGCATCCGTTCGCCCGCATCTCCCGGCGCGGCACGCCGGCCGCCCGCACCAACGCCCGCGCCGCCACCCACCCGGGGCGCGGCGAACCGGTGCACTTCCACCGCGGTCAGCAGACGTTGCACCGCGTCGGCAGCGGATGCCGGCAGCCGGCCGCTCAGCGCCGCCGCCTGTTCCCGGGGCGTCTCGGCAGCGCGCACCACCAGCCCGTGGTCGCGCATCACGTCGGTCAGTTCCGCCCAGGCCGTGTCGGCCGAGTTCGGGCCGGAGCGCACCTGCCGCAGCCGCCGGCGACCGCGCAGCACCCGCCAGAGCGCGGGAATCAGCAGCACCGCGATCATTCCGAGCAGTAGCAACGGCCAGACCACGGGCGCGGCGATCGAACCCTGCTCGGTAGCGGCGTCCTGAGCCGCCTGCTCATTGCGCAGCGCCGCTTCCGTGTCGGGAGCCTGAGTGGGAACGTCGGCGACGCCGGGGTCGGTGCTCGGGGCGTCGGCCACGCCGGCAGCTTCGTAGTCGGGCACGGTGCCACGACCGGGCGTGGGCTCGAACATGACCCAGCCCACACCCACGAAGTACAGCTCGGGCCAGGCGTGCAGGTCGTGGGAACTCACGTCGTACCGGCCGAGGCCCTGCTCAAGGTCCTGGGAGCGCGTGCCGGGCAGGTATCCCAGTGACACCCGGGAGGGAATGCCGATGGAGCGCGCCATCGACGCCATCGTCGCGGCGAAGTGCACGCAGTAGCCGCGCTTGGATTCCAGGAACACCCCCACGACGTCGATGCCGCCGCCGTCATAGCCCTCGTCGACCGGGGCTTCGGTGTCGTAGGTGAACTCGCTGCCGCGCAGGTAGTCCTGAATGGCCACGGCCGCGTCGTAGCGGGTGGCGGCGCCGGCGGTGACCTGCAGCGCGGTCTGTTCGATGATCGGCGGCGGATCGGCCGAGATGGCCAGATTGCGCTGCACGCTGGGAGGATAGTTGGTGCTGGAGCTGCGCATCAGGTCGGCGTCCGGGGCCAGGTCCAGGCTGGTCACCGTGTACGTCTGCCCGAAGGTGGTGGCGTTCGTGCTCGCGATGGCACCGGTTTGGTTGTCCCAGTACCAATTGCCGTCCAGACCCTCCACCGTGGTCGCGCGGGCCGGTGCCGGCAGCCACCGGGTGCTGACGTTGTCGATCACGACGGAGGTACTCGCCGGCGTCGTGGGCACGGCCGCGTCCAGGCCCACCGGCCGGTCGATCGCATCGACGCTGTTCTCGGTGTTGACGTTGTCGATGCGCGCCGTCCACGTCTCCCCCACGAGCTCGTCCAGGGTCAGCAGCCGAAAGTACGGCTGTTCGATCGACGTGGACGTGTAGTGCAGAGCGGGCTGCGCTTCGGGGCGGCGCAGGTCCTGCCCGAGGTTGATCATGGGGCTGACACCGCTGCCGAACAGGGTTCCCGAATTGGTTTCCGGTCCCGTGACGGGACTCACCGTGGGCACCACGAAACTCAGCGCAAGGGCGCCGACCACGGTCGCAGCTCCCACCAGCAGCGACCCCCCGCCCGACCCCACAGACAGGGCCGACCCGGGAGTTCGATTCGGCTCGGGGTTCACCCGGCGTTGCCGCACGTCCACGCGCAACAGCCACAGATAGGCGACCGCCGTGAGTAGCAGCGGCACCATGCTGCCGCTGTCATCCAGAACGAACCCGGGAACGAGCACCGCGGCGAGCGCGGGCACCCCGGCCAGCGCCGGAGCGCGCAGGGTCACGGCCACAAAATGCATGAGCACCGCGAGCGTGCCGGCCCCGAGGAAGAGCAGGAACGCGATCCCGGGTTCGAGCACGGCAGGTGTGGTCTGCTCGGCGATCGAGAGCAGTCCGGACTCACCGAGTTGCCGCAGCAGGTCCACCGTGCCGGGGGTGGGAATGAGCCCTACCAGCCCGGTATCGGCCCCGAAGAATGCCGTGACGCTCAGCAGCAGGGCGACGACCGCCCCGACCGGCAGGAGCGGCCGGGGCACCCCCACCAGACGCAAAAGCGCCGCCGCGAGCAGAGGAACCGCCGTGGCGGCGCCGACCACCCACCACCACGAGGTGCCGCGCAGCACCGGGCCCAGCCCGCTGAACGCGGCCACCAGCAGCAGGAACAGTGCCAGCGTGATCGCCCAGCCGGCCGTGCGCGGCGACACGGGTGGCACCGGGGGTGTGGCCGTGCGGGTGCCCGGCGCGGTCGGCCTGGGCAGAGTGGGCAGCGTGGGCAGAGCGGGCATGGTCATCGGGTCGCCCCGCCGGTCTGTGTCGGCGCAGGCCCCGGTGCCGGTGCCTGCCCGGCCGACTGCAGCGCCAGGGTCCAGGCCTGCGCGAAGTCGTCGTGGCTGCGCACCCGGGCGCAGCGCCATCCGCTCTGCTGCAGGCTTCGTGCCGCAGACGCGGTCACCGTGTCCAGAAGAAAAGCCACGGCCAGCGGTGACCGGCCGCGCAGCGAACGCAGATCGGTCAGTGTGCGCTCGTTGACGTCGACCAGGATCGCGAACAGTGGGCTCATCGTGCCGCCGCCGCCGCGTCCCGATGGTCCTGCGCCGGCGTCGCTGCGGGCGTCACCGGCATCGTCGGCGGGCGACGGTACCTGGGCGAGGGTGGCCAACGCCTCGAGAAGCACGCGTTCGGCGCCCACATCCAGAAACACGGGTGCGTCCCCGCGCAGGCCCCCGCGGGCCCGCTCCCTGCTCGGCGCGATCTGGCTGGCCCCGGTTTCCATCATCTGCAGGCGAAATCCGCTGCCGATCAGGTGCACCCCCACGGATGCGGCCAGCTCGACCGCCACGTCGAACGCACGCTCGCTGCGGGGCGTGGTGTCCAGCAGCAGCCGGGCCTCGGGGTTGCTCTGCTGCTCTTCCTGCCGCACCATGATCTCGCCGCGTCGGGCGGTCGCACGCCAGTTCACCCGGCGTAACGGGTCGCCCGGACGGTACTCCCGCGCGGTGAGTTCGTCGGCGTTCGGGCTCACGGTGCGCAGCGCTTCCCGGCTGGAGCCGTCACCGCTGAGCAGCGACAGCCCCGATCCGCTGAGCATTTCCAGCCGCGGCGTCACGAGAAAGTCCTTGGGCACACCCACGCTGCGTTCGGTCGCGGCGAGGCCGAACGGGTCGCTCCGCTCGATCAGGAACGGACCGGACTGGTGCAGTCCGCGCGTGCGAGGCGACACCGGGTAACTCAGCCGGGTCGCGCCGGCCCCGACCGTGGCGTGCGGCTGGCCGCCGCGCAGTCCGGGCAGCGCCTGCCGTTCGGGCACGGTGATGCCGGCGGATGCGGTGTCTCGCCAGGCGCTGCCCACCAGCGGCCGCGCCGACAGGTTGTGCACCAGCAAAGACACCGTGGCGGTGTCCCCGGCCGAGACCACGTCGGGCAGCACCGAACGCTGCACACTGACGGTGGCCGGCCGCAGCATGACGAACAACGCCCCGCACAGCGGCAGCAGCATGAGCACGAGACCGATGAAGAGCAGGTCCCGCCGGCTGAGCAGAATTCCCAGCAGTAGCACCGTGCTGCCGCTGAGCAGCAGCAGGCCGCCGCGGCGCGTGAACCGGGCCACCCAGACCGGGCGGGCGGCACGCAACACCGGGAACGGGCTCATGATCGGAGTGGTTCTACGGTCGCCCTGCGGCAGCGATCGGCACCGGGGTGGCCGCCACGATGCGTCGCACGATCTCTTCGATGAGCGGGGTGCTGTCCTGCTGGTGTCCCAACGCCCGGCTGGTGGGCACCAGGCGGTGTCCGAGCACCGCCACGGCCAGGTTATCCACGTCGTCGGGCAGCACATACTCCCGACCGTGCAGCACGGCCTGCGCCTTCGCGGCACGAATGAGTTGCAGGGTCGCTCTCGGGCTGGCGCCCAGACGCAGGTCCCGGTCTTCCCGGGTGGCACGCACGATCATGACCGCGTATTCCTTCACCGCGGCCGAGGCGAACACGGCGCGGGCCGCCGCCATCATGGCGCGCAGTCGGTCCGCGGAGACGACCGGGCCGATGCGGGACAGCGGGCTGCTGTCATCGCGGGCGTCGAGCATGGCCAGCTCGGAGTCCTGGTCGGGGTAGCCCATCGAGATACGCGCCATGAACCGGTCCCGCTGGGCTTCGGGCAGGGCGTAGGTGCCCTCCATCTCGATGGGGTTCTGCGTGGCAACCACGGTGAACGGCGCATCGAGGGGGTACGTGGCGCCGTCCGCGGTGACCTGCCGTTCCTCCATGCACTCAAGCAAAGCGGACTGTGTTTTGGGGCTGGCCCGGTTGATTTCATCGCCGATGACGATGTTCGCGAACACCGGACCCGGCTTGAACTCAAACCGGTTCTGGGCCTGGTTGAACACCGAGACGCCCGTCACGTCGGAGGGCAGCAGGTCGGGCGTGAACTGGATCCTGCCGGTGCTGCAATCCACGGACCGGGCCAGGGCCTTGGCCAGCATGGTCTTGCCCACGCCGGGTACGTCTTCGATAAGCAGATGACCGCCGGCCAGAAGCACCGTCAGCGCGGTGAAGACCGCGTCGTGTTTGCCGTCGATGACCGTTTCCACGTTCCGCACGATCTCCCGACCGAGGGTTTCCACCTCGATCGGAGCCATCACGGCGGCGTCCGGCACGGGCTGCAGCCCGGCGCGGGCGATCGGGAGGGTCATACTTCCACGCGCTCCAGGTACCGGGCCACGGCCGGTGGAACGTACGGGCTCACATCGCCGCCCAGGCCGGCGACCTGGCGTACCAACGAGCTGGACACGTGCGCGTTCGCCGGGTCAGGCAGCAGAAAAATGGTCTCCACGGCGGCCAGGTTGCGGTTCACGATGGCCATCGGCGTCTCATAGCCCACATCGATCTGCGAACGGATGCCCTTCACGATCACGCTGGCACCCACGTCGACGCAGTAGTCCACGAGCAGGCCAACGCTCCAGCTGGACACCACCACGTTGCGTGGCAGGCCCGCTTCCACGATGGCCTGTTCCAGCAGCGCCACGCGCTGGCTGATCGGCAACAACGCGGTCTTGCCCGGATTGTGTACCACGAGCACGTGCAGTTCATCGAATAATCCGGCGGCCCGCTTGATCACATCCAGATGTCCGAGCGTGACGGGGTCGAACGATCCGGGGACGACGGCGATCCTGCGCATACCGCGAGCCTAGTACGCTCTGTCGTCCCGGGCGCGCCCGGATGCCCGGTAACCGCCCGGCTGGATCTGGTAGGCATCCGTCTCACGGCGCGGTCCCGGGGCGCGCGCCCGGCTGAGGTTCAGCTCTTGCGCAGCCAGGTGCGTTCAGACTCGTCGAGACGGCGGGCCACCGCGTCGCGCAGCACCGGCTCGGTGCGCAGCCCCGGGTCTCCGGTGACCAGGCGCACGGCGGCCGTGCGGGCTCGGGCAATGATCTCGCCGTCGGTGGTCACGCGCAGCAGCCGCAGCCCGGAACGCCCGCCCGACTGCATGTCACCGAGCACGTCGCCTTCCTGACGCAGGGACAGGTCCAGGTCGGCCAGCCGAAAACCATCGAGCGTTCCGGCGACCGCGTCGATGCGCTCGCGGGCGTTGGAGCCGGCCTTCGCGTTGGTGACCAGCAGGCACAGGCCGGGCACACTGCCCCGCCCGACCCGTCCGCGCAGCTGGTGCAGCTGCGACACCCCGAAGCGGTCGGCGTCCATCACGACCATCGCGGACGCGTTGGGAACGTCCACGCCCACCTCAATTACGGTCGTCGCGACGATCACGTCGATCTCGCCCGCCGCGAAGGCGCGCATGGTCTGTTCTTTCTCGTCACTGGTCATGCGTCCGTGCAGAGCCTCGATGCGGGCTCCGGCTAGGGGCGCGTGCACGCGCAGCTTGCCCAGCAGGGTCTCCACGTCGGTGAGGGGCGGCGCGTCGGGGTCGACGGGTCGCCCCTGGTACCCGCGCGCGGCCGGTTTCGGCGAGCCTGCGGCAACGGATGCCCCGGGGGCGGGCTCCTCTTCGGCTTCCTTGGGCGCGATGGCCGGGCACACCACAAACGCCTGCCGCCCCAGGGCAAGCTCCTCGGCGACCCGCTTCCAGATGCGCCAGAACCACGTCGGCTGTTCGGCCAAGGGCACGACGACGCTCGTGATGCCCTGCCGCCCGACGGGCAACACCGAAATCGTGCTCACGTCAAGATCGCCGAACACGGTCATCGCGAGGGTGCGCGGAATCGGGGTGGCGGTGAGCACCAGCGTGTGTGGGGGCTTGTCGCCCTTCAGGCGCAGCGTCTCACGCTGGTCGACCCCGAACCGGTGCTGTTCGTCGATCACGATCAGGCCCAGGTCGAAGAAGGCCACGTTGTCGCTGAGCAGCGCGTGGGTTCCCACCACGATGTGCGACTGGCCGCTGACGATGCCGAGCAGAGCCTTGCGCTTGGCGGCGACGGGCAGCTGCCCCGTGAGCAGGGTGGGCATCAGTTCGGCGGCCAGGTCCTGGCCGAGCATGGCGGTGATCGACCTCAGGTGCTGAGAGGCGAGCACCTCGGTCGGGGCCAAGAAGGCAGACTGCCCGCCGCTGTCGGCCACGGCGAGCATGGCGCGTAAGGCCACCACGGTCTTACCCGACCCCACCTCGCCCTGCAGCAGACGGTTCATCGGGGCGGTGTCGGCCAGGTCGAGGGCCAATTCGGCCGCGACGATCTCCTGGTCGGTGGTCAGCACGAACGGCAGAGCCGCGTCGAAGCGTTCCAGGAAGCCGCCGGGCACGGGCACGCGCCTCGTGGTGAGGCGGTCCCGGGCGGCCAGACGCTGCTGCACGAGGGCGCACTGAAGCACCCAGGCCTCGGTGAAGCGCAGCGTGTCGCGGGCGCCCTCCCAGTCGGCCTGGGAATGCGGCCGGTGAATGAGTTCCAGGGCCCGGCCCTGCGGCATCAGGTTCTCGTGGCGCAGCAGTTCCTCGGGTACCGGGTCGGGCACGAGCGACAGCCCGGCGAAGACCAGCTCCAGGCAGGCCTGGATCTGCCAGCTGGTGACGGCCGCGGTGGCCGGGTAGATCGGAATGATGTCCAGTAGCAGCCGGGTGATCTTCGGGTCTGCCGCGTCGGCCAGTTCCCCCTCGAAGGTGCGGTAGGCCGGGTGCGCCAGCTGCCGGTGCCCCTGGCGCAGGGTCACCTTGCCGGCGAAGATGCCGCGCACACCGGGCCGCAGCTCGCTCTGACGCCATTTCTGGCTGGTCTTGCTGAAGAAGATCAGGGTGAGCATGCCTCGGCCATCCGAAATGGTGACGTCGAGCACGGTTCCGGGCCGGTTCTTCATGGTGCGCTGCACGACGGAGACCACCTCGGCCACAACGGTGGCGTTCTCGTCGAGGGGCAGCTGGTTGAGCACGGTGGACTCGCTGCGTAGTTCGTAGCGTCGCGGGTAATGGCCGAGCAGGTCGGCCACGGTCTCCATCCGGAAGGCGGCACGCAGCACGGTCGCCGTCTTGGCACCCAGCACCGTGGTCAGGCTGGTGTCGAGCGTCATGGCCGGCAGCGCGTCGACCCGTTCCAGCTCGGCGTCCAGGGACTCACCGTCGACTGCATCAGGGTCGACGGAAGAGGGGTCGACCCCGTCGGGGCCGACGTCGGGGTCGCTGTCCGAACCGGTCATGCTTTCATCGTACGGGCGAGCACCGACACCGGGGCTCGATGACCGAGACGGTTGGGGCAGGTCCGGGCCGGTCTCGCGCCGGAAGCTAGGCTCGAAGGCACCATGACACGAATTATCTCCGGGTTCGCCGGTTCTCTCACCCTGCTGGTGCCCAAATCCGGCACTCGGCCCACGAGCGACCGGGTGCGTGAGGCCATCTTCTCGGCGCTCGACGCCCGCGACGCGCTGACCGGCACGCGGGTGCTCGACCTGTATGCCGGGTCGGGCGCGCTGGGGCTGGAAGCCGCCAGCCGCGGCGCCCGCGTGGTGACCCTGGTCGAGAACAGCTTCGCCGCAGCGCAACTGTGCCGCAAGAACGGCGACGCGGTGAAGAAATCCGAACCGCGACGCGTGAGCGAGAACCAGGAGCTGCTGACCGTCAAGGTGAGCAGCCAGGCCGTCACCTCGTTTCTGGCCTCGACGCCGGATGGTTTCGACGTGGTCTTCATCGACCCGCCCTACGACCTCAGCGACACCGAACTGGCCCAGAACCTGGCCGCGCTCGCCCCGCTGCTCGCCGATGACGCGCTCGTGATCGTGGAACGCAGCTCCCGCTCCCCCGAACCGGTGTGGGGTTCCGGACTGGAACTGGACCGCCGCAAGGACTACGGCGACACCACGGTCTGGTACGCCTCCCCGCCAGCCTGACGACCCGGTCGTCGGTCGCGAGGCCGTCGAGCAGGCGACGCCGCCGTTCAGGCGGCACCGTCCCAGCCCCGGTACGGGTCCCAGCCGCCCTGCGTGTGCGGCACACCGTCCACAAGCACCAGGCCCGCATCGGCCGTGACCACACCCAGCGCGCGAAACCCTGCGGGCAGGGTCGCCGTGGGCGGAAAGGTCGCCAGCAGGCCGTGATCTTCGCCGCCGCCGAGGGCCCGCTCCGGCGCCTCGCCCAGCGCCGCGCGAAGGAAGTTCAGGCCCACTCCGCTGGCCCGCGCAATGCGTCCGGCGTCGATGGCGAGTCCGTCCGACACGTCCAGCATTGCGCTCGCACCGGCCAGCGCCGCGGCGGGGCCGCTGCCGATCGGCGGTTCCGGGCGCAGCTGCGCGGCGAGGGCCCGCGGATGCTGCGCCTTGAGCAGGTCCGCACGAGCAGCATCCGGGGTTCCCGCGTCATCAACCCCGAACCGAAAGAGCAGTTCGAGTCCCTCACCGGCCTCACCGAGGCGCCCGCACAGGGCCACCGTGTCGCCCACGCGCGCGCCGGAGCGTAAAACGGGCTCGCGTGCCTGCAGGTCGCCGAAGGCCGTCACGGCCAGTGTCAGGGCGTCCGAGGCGGACAAATCACCGCCCACCACGCCACAGCCCGGAGCGAGGGCCGCGCAGCACTCCCGCATGCCATCGCAGATTCCCTCCAGAACGCTCACCGGCGTCGACGGAGGCGCGGCGATGGCCACAACCAGGGCGGTGGGGCGGGCGCCCATGGCGGCGACGTCGGACAGGTTCGTCGCGGCAGCTTTCCAGCCCAGGTCATACGGCGTCGACCAGGCCAGTCGAAAGTCCGGGCCCTGAATCATCATGTCCGTCGTCACGACGAAGCGGCCATCGGGCGCGGCAATCACCGCGGCGTCGTCGCCGGGGCCCACCAACTGCGCGTCGGCGGTGGGCAGGCGGGGAAAGATGCGCGCGAGCACCGCCCCCTCACTGAGGTCGGCGAGGGTCGGGGCGGCACCGGTTTCGGCGGGCGCGGCGTCTGGTTCGGTCGGCCCCGAGGAAGTCATCATGCTTCAAACGGTAACCTGAGTCTGTGACTTCTCGTTCCCCGCATCGCGCCTCATCCCTCGTCTCCGCATCCCGGCGTCATCGTGCGAGGACCCGGCGGTTGGTCGGGTCGACCGCCCTGGCGCTCGTCGCTGGCACGTTGCTCGCCGCATGTGCGCCCGCGGTGCCCCTGACACCGGCCGACGACGCCACCAACCCGGGGTGCGCCGACCTGATCGTGCGGTTGCCCGACACGGTCGCCGATCAACCGCGCCGGGAAACCAACGCGCAGGCCACCGGCGCCTGGGGTGACCCGGCCAGTATTCTGCTGCACTGCGGGGTGGCCCTGATTCCGCCGACCACGGACACCTGCGTGAACATCAACGGCATCGACTGGATTGAAGACGATTCCGATGCTCCGCGATTCCGTTTCACCACGTACGGCCGGGAACCGGCCACCGAGGTCGTGCTGGACTCGGAGGCGGTCGCCGGTTCCACGGTGCTCGTAGACCTCTCGGCGGCGCTGAGCTACATTCCGCAGACCCGGGCCTGCGTCGGTGCCGAAGACCTTGAACTCCCCACGGACTAGCCGTTCATCCGTGACGAAAACCGGATGAATCGACCCGAGGTCGACGAGTACCGGATGGATTGATTCCGCCTCGTGGCTCCATCCGGTTCTCGTGATGGCTCAGGCGCGGGCGAGCGCCACGGAGATCAGCTCGTCGATCAGCTGCGGGTAGGTGTACCCGCTGGCCAGCCAGCAGCTGGGGAACATCGAGATGGCCGTGAACCCGGGCATGGTGTTGATCTCGTTGATGACCCAGCCACGGTCGGTGAGAAAGAAGTCCACCCGAGCCAGGCCTTCCGCCGAGATCGCCGTGAACGCCGCCACGGCCAGGCGTTGCATCTCCGCGAGGTCCGCGGGTTCAAGCGGTGCCGGGCAGACCAGTTCGATGCCGCCGGCGCCGAGGTATTTCGCCGCAAAATCGTAGAACTCCCGGCCGGTGACAATCACCTCTCCGGCGACGGATGCCCGGCACGGCTCCCCCGGACGGCCCTGCAGCACCGCGACTTCGAGTTCCCGCCCCACGAGTCCCGCTTCGATGAGCACCTTGTCGTCTTCGAGCAGCGCCAAAGTCATGGCATCGGCCAGCTGCTCGGGGGTGGAGACCCGGCTCACGCCCACGCTCGATCCGGCCCGGGCCGGCTTCACGAATACCGGCAGGCCCAGGGTGTCGAGCGCCGCGTAGGCTCGTTCGGGCTCGGATCGCCAGTCCGCGGCCGTGACCGTGCGCCACGGCGCGATCGGCAGGCCGGCCTGCTCGAACACGGTCTTGGTGAAATGCTTGTCCATGCCCAGGGCCGACGCGAGCACACCCGACCCCACGTAGGGCAGCCCGATCAGCTCGAGCATGCCCTGCACGGTGCCATCTTCGCCGTACGGGCCGTGCAAAATCGGGAAAACCAGGTCGACGTCGCCGAGTGAACGGGTCAGCCCGTCGGCATCGACAACGGTCAGCTCGCGACTGGTGGCGCTGTCGGGCCAGCGCACCCGCGTGCCGTTGTCGCGCACCACCGGGAGCTCGTCCGCCCCCGCGTCGGGGTGCAGCACGAATTTCGCGGGGTCGTCGTCTTCGAGCACGAAGGCGCCGTCCCGGGTGATACCCACCGGAATGACGGTGTAGCGTTCCCGGTCAATTGCCGCGAGTACCCCGCCCGCCGTTGCGCAGCTGATCGAGTGTTCGCTTGATCGTCCCCCAAAAAGCAGTACCACCGTGAGAGTCATCGATTGTCCTTTCGCCCTGCGGTTCGCTGGACTCGGTGGTGAGGTGCGGGGCAATATCCCGCGGGTTGAGCGTTCCGTCGAGCACCTGGCGCACCTGCTCGACGATGGGCATGTCCACGCCTTTGGCGCGGGCCAGCTCCAAAATCGGTCCGACCGAGGCCAGCCCTTCCGTGGTCTGCTGCATCTGCTTGACCACGTCGTGGATGCTATAGCCCTGGCCGAGCAGCCGGCCGGCGGTGTTGTTGCGCGACAGCGGCGACTGGCAGGTGGCAATCAGGTCACCGAGGCCGGCCAGGCCGGCCAGAGTCTCGGGGTGCGCCCCGTAGGCCACGGCGAAGTCCGTCATTTCAACGAGCCCGCGCGTGATGATCGAGGCTTTGGTGTTCTCGCCGTAACCGACGCCGTCGACGATGCCGATGGCGACGGCAATGAGGTTCTTGAGCACCCCACCGAACTCCGTGCCGATCACGTCGGTGTTCACGTAGGAGCGAAAGTACCGGTTGGTGGCCAGCTTGGCCACCAGCTGCGCGGTGTCCAGGCTCGACGACGACACCACGGCCGCGGTCGGCTGTTCCCGGGCGATTTCGAGGGCCAGGTTCGGGCCGGAGATCGCGGCGATGTTGTCGGCGGCGATCGGCAGGGTCTCGGCGATGACCTCGCTCATGCGCATGCCGGTCGTGCGTTCCACGCCCTTCATCAGCGACACGAGAATAACCCCGGGTTCCAGGAACGGCTCGGCCAGAATCAGGTTCTCCCGCAGGGACTGGCTCGGCACCGAGATGAACACGACGCGGGCGCCCGTGAGCGCGGTTTTCAGGTCGGGGGTGGCGGTCAGGCCCACGGGCAGGTTGATGCCCGCGAGGTAGTCGCTGTTGCGACGCCCTTCGGTGATTTCCCGGGCCAGTTCGGGGCGACGTGCCCAGAGCGAGACGTCGGCGCCGCCGTCCACGAGGATCTTCGAAAAGGTGGTTCCCCAGCTGCCGGCACCGAGCACGGCCACGCGCATTCCGCGTTGGATCTTAGGCTTCAAAACGGCCGGTCTCTTTCTGGTCGTGCTCCGCGGGGTTCCACCGGGTCGCGGGCGCGGACTCCCCGCGCAGGTCTTCGAGCAGGTGTGTGATGGCTTCCATCACCACGGCGGTCGCTTCGTTGAGCGTCGCTGTGTCCAGGCTGCGGCCGCGAAAGCGGGACAGGTCCACGGGATCGCCGATTTTCACGGTGATGGTCTTGCGGGGAAACAGGCTGAGTTTCTTGGAGTACCGCTGCATGAGGTGCTGGGTACCCCAGTGCGCTGCCGGAACGATGGGAATGCCCTGCTCAAGCGCGATGCGCACGGCACCGGTCTTGCCGCGCATGGGCCACATTCCGGGGTCGCGGGTGAGCGAGCCCTCGGGATAGACCACCACCATCTGGCCCTGCTCCACGAGACGGCTCGCCGCGGCAACCGGGCTGCCGCCGCGGGCGGACCCGCCGCGCGCCACGGGAACCTGCCCGGATTTTCTCAGCAGCCAGCCGGCCACGGGAATCTTGAACAGTGACGCCTTGGCCAGAAAGCGGGGCAGCCGGCCCAGCTTCCACGAGACGACGCCCATGACCACGGGGTCGATCTCGCTGTAGTGGTTGGGAGCGAGCACGAAGGATCCGCTGCGCGGAAACTTGTGCCCGTCGATGACGTCGTAGCGAGCCGCCATGTTCATCACGGGCAGGAGCAAGCCGCCCAACACCCAGAACACCGACGGCCGGCTTTTTTCGGAGCGCACCCGGGGCGCGGCAGGCTGCTCCGGGTGCTGAGCCTTACCCTTCGAGATCGAAATCCGCCCCCAACAATTGCAGCTTGGCGATGAAGTTCTCATACCCGCGGCTGATGATTCCCACGTTGCTCACCGTCGAGGTTCCCTCGGCGGTGAGCGCGGCGATCAGGTGGCTGAAGCCGCCGCGTAGGTCGGGAACTTCGATGTCGGCGCCGCGCAGCTTGGTCGGTCCGGTGATCACGGCGGAGTGGTTGAAGTTGCGCTGGCCGAAACGGCAGGGGTGTCCGCCGAGGCATTCGCGGTGAATCTGAATGGTGGCACCCATTTTGACGAGGGCGTCCACGAAGCCGAACCGCTGCTCGTAGACGGTCTCGTGCACGATGGAGGTGCCGTGGGCGCGGGTCAGGGCGATCACGAGCGGCTGCTGCCAGTCCGTCATGAAGCCGGGGTGAACATCCGTTTCGATGATCACGGGCTTGAGGTCGCCGCCCGGGTGATAGAAGCGGATGCCGTCATCGTGAATGTCGAACGCCCCGCCCACCTTGCGGAACACGTTGAGGAACGTGAGCATTTCGGGCTGGCGGGCGCCGCCGACGAAGATGTCGCCGTCGGTGGCCAGGGCCGCAGCGGCCCAGCTGGCGGCCTCATTGCGGTCGAACAGGGCCCGGTGGGTGTAGCCGTCGAGCTTGTCGACGCCTTCGATGCGAATGACACGGTCGGTGTCGACCGTGATGATCGCACCCATCTTCTGCAGAATGTGGATGAGATCCATGATCTCGGGCTCGATCGCGGCGCCCTTGAGCTCGGTGATGCCCTCGGCACGCACCGCGGTCAGCAACACCTGCTCGGTGGCCCCCACGCTGGGGTACGGCAGTTCCAGCTTGGCGCCCTTGAGGCCGTTCGGGGCCGACATGCGGATGCCGTTGGGCTGCTTTTCGACGACGGCCCCGAACTTGCGCAGCACGTCGAGGTGAAAGTCGATGGGGCGGTCGCCGATGCGGCACCCACCGAGGTCGGGGATGAACGCCTCACCGAGACGGTGCAGCAGCGGACCGCAGAACAGGATCGGGATACGACTGGATCCGGCGTGCGCGTCGATCGCGGCGAAGTGCGCGCTCTCCACGTCGACCGGGTCGAGGATCAGGTCACCGGGCTCGTCGCCCTCGGTGACCTTCACGCCGTGCACCTCGAGCAGGCCGCGCACAATGCGCACGTCGCTGATATTGGGCACGTCCTTGAGCAGGCTGGGAGTCTCCCCCAAAAGCGCGGCGACCATGGCCTTGGTGACCAGGTTCTTGGCGCCCTTCACCTCGATACGGCCCACGAGGGGGCGACCGCCACGGATGGTGATGCTGTCGACGGTCAGTCCCACGGCGGCACCATGATTTTGGGCGCTGCCACGCTCGTTCGCGTTATTCGGGGACAGGGCGTCCTGAAGTGCAGTACTCACAAATTACCTACCTTGAGGGGTTCGTGCGGGAAGAGTGCGGGGCAGCCAGGGCTCCCGCGTCGCTTCGAATTCGGCGATCCTCGCCTCGTCGCGCAGGGTCAGGCCGATGTCATCCAGACCTTCGAGCAACCGCCACCTAGTGTAATCATCGATTTCGAAAGGCACGGTCAGGTCGCCCACGCGGGCGTGTCTGGCAACCAGATCCACGGTCACCTCAACGCCGGGGTCGGCCTCGGTGATCGCCCACAGCGCTTCCGCCGCCTCGTCGGTGATGGTGCCGGCCAGCAGGCCCTGCTTGCCTGCGTTTCCCTTGAAAATGTCGCCGAACCGGGGGCTGAGCACCACGTCGAAACCGAAATCGCGCAGGGCCCAGACCGCGTGTTCACGTGAGGAGCCCACGCCGAAGTCGGCGCCGGCCACGAGCACGCGACCGTTCTGGTACCCGGCCTGGTTCAGCACGAAGTCCGGGTCGGCACGCCAGGCGGCGAAGAGGGCGTCTTCGAAGCCGGTACGGGTGACCCGCTTGAGGTACACGGCGGGGATGATCTGGTCGGTGTCGACGTTGCTCCGGCGCAGCGGAACGGCGATGCCGGTGACGGTGGTGAACTTTTCCATGATTACTTGTCTCCGTTCGCGATGAGGGCAGGGTTCGCGATGAGGGCAGGGTTCGCGGCGAGGGCAAGCGCACTGTCGTGCTGCAGGTCCCAGGGGCTGGACAGGGTGCCGCGGATGGCGGTGGCGGCGGCCACGAGCGGGGACACCAGGTGGGTGCGGCCGCCCTTACCCTGACGGCCTTCGAAGTTGCGGTTGCTGGTCGAGGCGCAACGCTCTCCCGGCGCGAGCTGGTCGGGGTTCATGCCCAGGCACATCGAGCAGCCGGCGAAGCGCCATTCGGCACCGAAGTCGAGGAAGATCTTGTCGAGCCCCTCCGCTTCGGCTTCGATGCGCACCCGGGCGGATCCGGGAACCACGAGCATGCGCACGTTCTCGGCCTTGGTCTGGCCCTTAATGATTTCAGCGGCGGCGCGCAGGTCTTCGACGCGGCTGTTGGTGCAGGAACCGAGAAAGACCGTGTCGACCCGAATATCCTTCATCGGGGTTCCGGCGGCGAGGTCCATGTATTCCAGGGCCCGCTGCGCGGCGCCACGCTCGTTGGCGTCGTCGATGCTCGCCGGGTCGGGAACGCTGCCGCTGAGCGACACGCCCTGGCCGGGGTTGGTGCCCCAGGTCACGAAGGGTTCCAGCTCGTCGGCGTCGACGATCACTTCCCGGTCGAATCGAGCGCCCTCATCCGTTGCGAGGGTCTTCCAGTATTCGACGGCGTCGATCCAGTCCTGACCTTCGGGCGCGTGCGCGCGGCCTTCGAGGTAGTCGTAGGTGGTCTGATCGGGTGCGACCATGCCGGCGCGGGCACCGGCTTCGATCGACATGTTGCAGATGGTCATGCGAGCTTCCATCGACAGGGCACGGATGGCGCTGCCCCGGTACTCCAGAACATAGCCCTGACCGCCGCCGGTTCCGATGCGCGCGATCACGGCGAGAATGATGTCTTTCGCGGTGACGCCGGGACGCAGGGTGCCGTTGACCGTGATGGCCATGGTCTTGAAGGGCTGCAACGGCAACGTCTGCGTCGCCATGACGTGCTCGACCTCGCTGGTGCCGATGCCCAGGGCCATGGCCCCGAAAGCGCCGTGCGTGGAGGTGTGCGAGTCACCGCAGACCACGGTGATGCCCGGCTGGGTCAGGCCCAGCTGCGGACCGACCACGTGCACGATGCCCTGCTCGATGTCACCGAGCGAGTGCAGGCGCACCCCGAACTCGGCACAGTTACGTCGCAGGGTTTCGATTTGCGTGCGGCTGGTGAGGTCGGCGATGGGCTTGTCGATGGCCACCGTGGGGGTGTTGTGGTCTTCGGTCGCGATGGTCAGGTCGGGACGGCGCAGGGGGCGGCCGGCCAGCTTGAGGCCGTCGAAGGCCTGCGGGCTGGTGACCTCGTGCAGCAGGTGCAGGTCGATGTAGATCAGGTCCGGAGACCCGTCTTCGCCTTTGGCGACCAGATGCTTGTCCCAGACTTTTTCAGCCAGGGTGCGCGGTGCGGGGATGGTGGGGGTGGAGCTACTCATGATTCGTCTTCCTCCAGAATTTGCGGTTCAGCCAACGACAAACTCCGCGACGAGGACGGCCTCAAAAAATTAGGCCTCGTCGCGGCGCGGAAGGAGAAGTCGACGTAACAGCACGCCCACAGGCTAACACCTCAGCGTGGGCATGCTCCGGGCTCAGGGTGCGGCGGCGTAATGCGAGTCGACGAAGACGACCGAGACGTTGTCGTGGCCTCCATGCTCGAGCGCGGCATGCACGAGGCGGTCCGCGACGGTCGACTCGGGGTCGGGCTCGGCGTCGCCCTGCGGGTCGTCGGCCTGTTCCAGCAGGATGCGGGTGATCTCTGCCGAATCGAGTTCCTTGGTGAGGCCGTCGGAGCAGACCAGAAAACGCTGCCGGCCGGCAGCGGGCACCAGCCAGACGTCGGCGTCCACGTATTCGTCGGCGCCGATGGCCCGGGTGATCACGTTGCGTTCCGGATGTTTCTCGGCGTCGTCGGCGGAGATCAGGCCGGCATCGACCATCTCCTGCACGGCGGAATGGTCGACGCTGAGCTGGGCGAGCACCGTTCCGTCCCAGGTGTAAACGCGGGAATCGCCCACGTTGAAGGCCATCCAGTAGTACCCCACGTCGTCGCCGGCGTCGACGAAGGCGACTCCGGCCAGCGTCGTGCCCGAGACGGCGGTGCCGTAATCCTCGATGGCGCTGAGGTCACGCACCGCATCATTGGAGGAGTGGATCGCGTCAAGGATTCGTTCGGGAGTGGACGGCAGGTCGCGTTCGATGTGCTCGTCGAACACGCGCAGCACGGTCTGGCTGGCGATATCGCCGTGCGCATGGCCACCCATGCCGTCGGCGACCAAGAAGACCGGGGACAGCGCCGAGACGCTGTCTTCGTTGGCCTTACGCACGAGGCCCACGTCGGTGCGGGCGCTGAAGGTGACCAAGGCCGTGGGCGTCGCCGTGGTGTCGGCGGGCGTGGACGTCGGAGACAGCACAATCGCGACCTGGCCGTTGTGCGCCATCCGTACCCACCGTTCGTGTCGCTGGTGCGACCTCAGAGGTCACCGCGCCCCCGTGGGACGTCGACATTAACCGTACCAAGTGCATGCCCGCCGGCGGTGCGGACGGGCCCGACGGGCGGGCTACTGGGTTACGGAAGGCACGACCGGTTCGCTGTCCGTGTCCACCGGTACACGGCGCGCATCGCTGCGGGCCTTGATCAGGCTGGCGATGGTCGCCACGGCCATCGACCCGATGATCACTCCCAGGGACGTCCAGGTGCCGATTTCGGGAGCCCAGGCCACGCCCTCACCACCGTTGATGAACGGCACCTCGTTGCTGTGCAGGGCGTGCAGCACCAGCTTCACGCCGATGAAGCCGAGGATCACGGCGATGCCGTATTTGAGGTATTCGAGGCGTTCGAGCAGCCCGCCGAGCAGAAAATACAGCTGGCGCAATCCCATCAGGGCGAACACGTTTGCGGTGAACACGATGAACGGGCTCTGGGTGATGCCGAAGATGGCCGGGATCGAGTCGAGGGCGAAGATCAAGTCGGTGGTGCCGATGGCCAGGAACACGATCAGCATGGGGGTGAAGACCTTCCTGCCGTCGATGACCGTGCGCACCTTGGAACCGTCGAACTGCGGCGAGATGCTCACGCGTCGGCGCAGCAGGCGGATGAAGCCGTTTTCCTTGCCGTCGACATCGTCCTCCTTCGCGGTGGCCTGGTTGAAGGCCGTGTAGAGCAGGAACGCCCCGAAGATGTAGAAGATCCAGCTGAAGTTCTCGATCAGCTGGGCGCCGAGCAGAATGAATATCCCGCGCAGCACGAGGGCGATGATGATGCCCACCATCAGCACTTCCTGCTGGTATTTTCGCGGCACGGCGAAGCGCGCCATGATGATCACGAACACGAACAGGTTGTCGATGCTGAGGCTGTATTCGGTGAGCCACCCGGCCAGGAACTGTCCGGCCTGCTCGGCATCGCCGACCAGCAACATGAGCAGCGCGAAGACGAGCGCAAGGCCCACGTAGAAGGCCACCCACACGGTGGCCTCACGCATCGACGGCACATGCGGGCGTTTGTACACGATGAGCAGGTCGGCGACCAGGACCAGTGTCAGCACGATGAGGGAGCTGATTTCAAACCAGAGGGGTAGGGCGAGTTCCACGGGGAACCTTTCACAACAGGGATGGCTCAGTGAGCCGGAACGCGAAAGTCTCTCCCGCACCGAGACCCGGTGCCGCTGTGACCGGGGCCCCGTCGGCGCGGCCCGTCTTGACGATCACAGTATGGGGCTCGATGAGCCCGTAGGGATACTCCCCTTCGACTGCAGAACTCTAGCAGCGGATGCCGCCCTCCGCGCAGTCCGAGGCCGCGGAAGCCGACCTCGGGAGCATTCGGCGGCCTCGTTGGCCGGGTTAACGAAAAAAGCCCGGCTCCCCTCCAGAGGAAGGAAACCGGGCTGTTGTGACCCCAGCGGGATTCGAACCCGCGTTACCGCCGTGAGAGGGCGATGTCCTAGGCCGCTAAACGATGGGGCCGTTTTGGCAACTTTAGAATTATGCCACACGGTGCACCTCGAAACCAAACCGGGAAGCAAACACGAGCACTTTTGGTCAGTGTGCGCAGTTGCATGCGCGCGATTTTGGGTATTAGCTCAAAACATGAAGCTCACGAAGTTGGAACACGCCGCCCTCATTCTCGAGAACGCCGGGCAGAAGCTCATCATCGATCCGGGCTCATTCACGACGGCGCTGACCGACACCGCTCGCACGGCCGCGGTCGTGATCACGCACGAGCACCCCGACCACGTCACGGCCGCTCAGCTCGATCGCATTCGGGACATGAACCCGGAGGTGTGGATATTCGCTCCGGCGGGTGTCGCGGCGGCGTTGCCGGAGCATCCGTTCACCGTCGTGTCGGCCGGTGACACCGTGGAGGTCGGCCCGTTCACGCTGCGTTTCTTCGGCGGCAGCCATGCGGTGATTCACGAATCCATCCCGGTGATCGACAACCTGGGCGTGCTCGTGAACGACGAGCTGTATTACGGCGGGGACTCGTTCACGATTCCCGACGACGTGGCGGTGGGAACCCTGGCCGTGCCCGCCGGGGCGCCGTGGCTGAAGATCAGCGAGGTCATCGACTACGTGCTGGCGGTGGCACCGCGCCGCAGTTTTCCCACCCACGAGATGGGACTGTCCCGGGCCGGCAAAGACCTCGCTAACAGCCGTATTCAGGCCGCGACCGAGCAGAACGACGGAGAATTCTTCGCCCTGGAACCCGGCGACTCCCTCGACCTGTAGCGCGGCCGGCTCCTCCGAATTAACAGGCATTTTGCAGCGACTGCACCATAAAGTGCAGTAACTGCAAAAATGTGGCGACCCGCCGCGACAGCCGAATGCGGACGGACGTACATGGCACCCGACCTGGTAATTGATGCTCGAGACCTGGAGAAATCCTATGGGTCTGGAACGAGCCGTTTCGACGCCCTGAAAGGGGTATCCCTGCAGATCGCCGCCGGGGAGACGGTCGCCATCGTCGGCAAGAGCGGGTCGGGAAAGTCCACCTTGATGCACCTGCTGGCCCTGCTGGACGAGCCCGATACGGGCACCGTGCAGGTCGCCGGAAAGGAAGCGAAGTCCCTGTCCCGCCGGGAGATCAACGAACTGCGCAACAAGGAGTTCGGTTTCGTCTTTCAGCAGTTCTTCCTCACCCCCAACGTGAGCGTGCTCGACAACGTCATCCTGCCGCTCAAGATTGCGGGGCTGCGCAGCAAGGCGCGCCGCGACCGCGGCCTCGAGGTGCTCGCCCAGCTGGAGCTGGCCGACAAGGCCGACAAGAAGGCCACCACGCTCTCGGGCGGCCAAAAGCAGCGCGTGGTGATCGGCCGGGCCCTGGTGAACAACCCCCGGGTGATCTTCGCCGATGAGCCCACGGGTAACCTCGACACCGCGACCGGAGCCGTGGTCGAAGACATTCTCTTCGACCTGAACCGAGAACACGGCATCACTCTCGTGATCGTGACGCACGACGAAGACCTCGCCGCGCGCTGCGACCGCCAGATCTACATTCGCGACGGCCTCATCGTGGCCGGCGCCAGCGACCTGCACTCCGACGCGCACGCACCGGCCCATTCGGGTGCTCACACCGGCGCCCACGCCATCGCGACGCACACCGGCGCCCACGTCGCGACGCCTGCCCCTGCGACACCCCCCGGCACGTCGACCAGCACGTCAAGCGTTGGAGACGCGTCATGAGAACTCCCGACCTGATCAAGACCGCGATCTCGAACACCTTCCGCAGCAAGCTGCGCACCACCCTGACCGTGCTCGCCATCTTCGTGGGCGCGTTCACCCTCACCCTCACCAACGCGGTCGGTGCCGGCGTCTCCCAGTACGTCGATGCCCAGGTCGGTTCCCTCGGCTCCCCCGACGTGTTCATCGTCACCCAGGCCAGCCAGAACGCGGCCGCAGACTCCGGCCCGGTCGAATACGACCCGAACGGCTCCGC
>JBBQYN010000005.1:0-25261 GCA_038208655.1 Actinomycetales bacterium | reverse complement strand
AGATGTTGTCGGCAATCGCCGTGAGCTGGCCCCACGTGTCGAGCCGCCTGCTCGACGACACGCGTTCCAAACCCCGGTACTCAACCGTTCCCACAATCACTGCAGCGCCCGCCTCTCGGCGGGCGCTGCAGTTGTTTGTGTGTCACCTGATATGTCTGTGTCGCCGCCGTGCGGGCTCTGCGGTCCGGCCGTGACGAAAGCTCGCAGGGACCTGGTTAGGCCGTGACGAGACCGAGACGCGCAAGGATCTGGTCGGTGGAGGCCCGGGCGATGTCGTCTGCCTGGGCGACTTGAGCCGACACGGCGCCGGCATCGGCCAGCCCGGCCCGGCTACGCATCAGGGAAAGCATGTGGTCGGCCAGCGCGGGGTTCAGAGCCAACACCGGACCGTGCAGGTGGGTACCGATGAACGCGCCACTGTGCACGCCCTCGAAGACGGATCCGCTGGAGGTGCCGTTGCCCACGCCGTGTTCCACCCGGCCCAGCGGTGAACCTTCAGCTCCGACGTAGTCACGGGCATGATTCTCGAAGCCAATCAGCCGACCGTGTGGGCTCGTGACCACGAGATCGCCCGTGGCGCGTGCCGCACGCGTCACGGCACGGCCGGCAACGACGCCGAGCCCGTCCACGACGGTCCCGTCTCGCAGCTGCACACCCCAGCTCAGCAGCTCCCAACCGGTGCCTACCGCGAGGATCGGCACACCAGCGGCCAGCCAGTCACGCAGGGCCTCAATCAGTGTCAGCAGGTCGTCCCGCGCCTCGACGAGGTCGGAGTCTGTGCCGGTGCCGATCACGACCGCGTCCACCCGATCGGGCAGCTCCGCGGCCGAGTCAACGTCCACCACGGTGACCTCGACGCCGCTCCAGCGCAGGCGTTGCGCGAGAATCCGGGCGTTGGCTGCGTCCCCGTTGTTGCCGAGCAGCCGGGGCAGCAGACTGACAATACTGAGGGCGGTCATGCATTCTCCTGAGCCGCAGCCTGCGCTGCGGTGGGGTTGTCGTCGTGCAGGTTTCCGTCCAGGCCGAGGTGCGCCCGGGTGCGGCGCATGCCGTCGGCCGAAAAGATGATGGTCTTCATGCCGGTGGCGGGGGCGGGCAGGGACAGGAACGAGTCCAGGGCAAGTCCCACATCCGGCTCGATGCGTTCCACATCGACGTCGTCGTAAACCAGTTGCAGGGCGATGTCATGCGCCTTGGAGCCAGAGGCGCTGTGCACTCGCCTCAGGCTCGACGTGTCGACCGGCCAAAAATACGATGTGTCACGCACGTCGGAACCGATGATGATCAGGATCTGTTCGGTATCCGGTTCCAGGCTGTCCACGTTGAGCTGAAAACTGGCCGGGTTCTGCACCAGAACAAACTCAACATTCTGACCGCCCACGCTGACGATCTCACCGCGCCCGAAGACCGCGGGAATCTCCCCGATGGCGGCGACGGCTCGAGGAGCGTCAAAGTGATCACCGAGTGCCGCGCGCGCTGTACTCAGCGCAGTGGCCGCGTCCACGGCGTAGTGCGTGCCACGCGCGGGCAGCTCGACGGCATACTCATGGCCGTCGATGGCCATCACCGCACTGCGACCCTGAACCTCCGTCACGACAATTCCATCGCTGACGGGCAGGCGCTGGGGGGCAGTCCGGGTGTAGCCCAGTCCCCGCACGTTGCTCTGCAGCACGGCGTCACTCACGCCGTAGCTGTCGACGCGTGCTGACGCCGGCGCGCCCAAGAGCGACTGTGCGATCTGGCGCAGGTAGTCGTCGTCGGCATTGACCACGATGACGCCGGTGGCCCGAGCCGCGATTTTGCGCAACATCGCGGCGACCATGTCCGAATCATGGAAGCGGTCGATCTGATCAACCATCACGTTGGTCAGTGCGACCACCCTTGGTGTCAGCGACCCCGCGATGGCGGCGCCGTGGCCTTCATCCATTTCGAGTACGGCGATGTCCCGCTCGATGGTGCCGTTCAAGCGCACTTCTTCGAGCAGGGCAGACGTGAGGCCCTGGGAGATGTTCGCCGTGGATGCGTTGGTGAACACACTCAGCCCGTGCGCACGCAGGACACCCACAAGCATTTTCGTCGTTGTCGATTTTCCGCTCGAACCCGAGACGATGATCAGGCCCTGCGGAAAACTGTTCAACACCTGCGGCAGGAAACCCGGAGCGACCCGGTTGACGACCAGACCCGGCACAGCCGAGCCGCCGCCGGGCTTGCGCCACCGGGCCAGCACACGAACAATTCTCCCCAGCAGAATCGCCGGAGCGTAGATCAAACCCGGCCCTACTCGAGGTAGTCGCGCAGCGACTGCGAACGCGACGGGTGGCGCAGCTTGGCCATGGTCTTGGATTCGATCTGTCGGATTCGCTCACGGGTGACTCCGAAGGTGTCACCGATTTGGTCGAGCGTTTTGGGCATGCCGTCACCGAGGCCGAAGCGCATGCGAATGACGCCGGCTTCGCGTTCGGACAAGGAATCCAGCAGGCTCTCAAGCTGCTTCTGCAGCATGGTGAAGCCCACCGCGTCGGCCGGGACCACGGCTTCGGTGTCTTCGATGAGGTCACCGAACTCGCTGTCGCCGTCTTCACCCAGCGGTGTGTGCAGCGAGATCGGCTCACGGCCGTACTTCTGAACTTCGACGACCTTCTCGGGTGTCATGTCCAGTTCGCGGCTGAGCTCTTCAGGGGTGGGCTCGCGGCCGAGGTCCTGGAGCATCTGGCGCTGCACGCGGGCCAGCTTGTTGATGACCTCGACCATGTGCACCGGGATGCGGATGGTGCGCGCCTGGTCGGCCATGGCGCGGGTGATGGCCTGACGAATCCACCAGGTGGCGTACGTCGAGAACTTGAAGCCCTTGGTGTAATCGAACTTCTCGACGGCACGGATAAGGCCCAGGTTGCCTTCCTGGATCAGGTCCAGGAACTGCATGCCACGACCGGTGTACCTCTTGGCGAGGGAGACGACGAGGCGCAGGTTGGCACCGAGCAGGTGGCTCTTGGCGCGAGCACCGTCCTTCGCGACCCACTGCAGCTCGCGTCCGAGGGAGGTTTTCTTTTCAACCTCCGTCATGACGGACAGTTTGTCCTCGGCGAACAGGCCCGCCTCGATGCGCATGGCGAGCTCGACCTCTTCGGCCGCGTTGAGCAGGGCGACCTTACCGATCTGCTTCAGGTAATCCTTGACCGGGTCGGCGGTGGCGCCGGTGATGGCGCTGGAGTAGACGGGAACTTCGTCTTCATCGTCGACGAGGGAGAGAACGAGGGCTCCCTTGGGCAGCGGCTCGGCCGCGGCCGCACGCTTCTTGGCACTGTTTTCGTCGTCGTCATCGCCATCGTCGTGGGCGCCGGCCGGATCTTCGGCGGTGCTCTCATCGACCTTGCTGGCCTTGGTGCGGGTGGCGGCGGCGCGTTTGCGCGGCGGGGCCTTCTCCGCTGCCGGGGCACCGGCGGCTGCGGCCTTCTTGGCTGCAGCGGTCTTGGCTGCGGCGGTCTTCGCGGCAGCGGTCTTGGTTGCGGTCGCCTTGACAGCGGGTGACTTCGCGGCCGTGGTCGTGCTGGCCGCACTGGCGGAAGCCGAAGCCTCTGCTGCGGGGGCCGGGGCGACCACGTCAGTCGCCTCGGTCTTTGCGGGGGTTGCCATTGGAATACCTCTCATGCCGCTGTGGTCTGCGGCGCTGCCGTAGCAGTCCTGGCCTGCGGACACCTGGCCGTGCTGTCTCTGAGCAGTGTGAATCTCGGAGCAGTGTGAATTTTGGGCAGTACTTGGACCCATGTCAAGTCCCGGGCTTTCAGTGACACCCTCAAGACCGTTGTGAGACATTGCTGTCGGACATCGGCATGAACGCGTAACTCCCCGGACCTGAACGGGTCCTTATCCTAATTATCGCACGGTTTAGCGTGGAGGCAAGCCACCATCATGATCTGCCCCATCGCAAGCGCCAGGCCCGGGCGACCGCCACCCAGAGGGGTGCCACTTCGAGCGCTTCCTCATCGCGCAGGTACCGCCGAATCCGGCGCCGGGTGCGCACCAGCATGATGACACCGAACCCCACCACGAGGTACTGCGCGAGGAAGGCGATCCGGAAGGAATCCAGTGAGTACAGGTCACTGGCCGCTCCCCCAGCGACGCGCCACCCGTCTTGCAGGTCGAGCAGCAATCCGATCAGGAACATCATGATGAAACTGGCCATGAACCCGCCCACGTTCACCACACCGTTGGCGGAACCGAGGCTCTGCTGCGGGTTGAAGGTGCGCGCGAAGTCGAAGCCAATCAGGGCACCCGGCCCTCCGACCCCGAGGGTGATCAACAGTGCCACCACGAGCCAGACCGGCGGGACTCCCGGCCAGAGCAGCACGGTGCCCCAGGCCACGCCGATCATGGCGACGATGAACAGAATGATGTTGCTGCGTCGCAGCGGGTATCGTGCCGTCAACACTCCCAGGATCGGCCCGAAAATCAGGCCGGCCCCAACCAACACGGTGAGCATGGCTGCCGCTGCGGCCGGCTCGTAGCCGAGCCCGTAGACCATGAACGGGAACCCCCACAGCAGGCTGAACACCGTGCCGGAGGACTGGGACACGTAGTGCGCCCAGAAACCGAGCTGAGTACCCGGACGGCCCAGGCTGTGCCGCAGCTGCACCAGAGCTGCTTTCCAGGTCGTGGAGCTGTGCGCGTCATCTTCCCCCGGCGGGCGGTCGCGCACGAACAGGAGAACTACGATGAGGGCCAGAACCGCGAGGGACGCCGCAGACAGGAACGCCGTCGTCCAGCCCGCCAGGTGCAACAGCCAGGCCAGTGGCACCGCGGAAAGCACCTGCCCCAACTGGCCGATGTTTCCCAGCCATTGGCTGAGCAGGGGCACGATTCTGCCTGAGAACCACGAGCTGATCAAGCGGATCATGGAGATGAAAATGGTGGCGTCCCCGGCGCCGACCAGAATGCGGCCCACCACGGCTACGGCGATGGTCGGTGACACGGCGAGGGTGACCTGCCCCACGATCATGAGAGACATTCCGGTCACCACGAGCACCCGGGGACCATATCGGTCGATGAGCACGCCGACGGGGATTTGGGCGCCGGCGTACACAATCAACTGCACCACCGCGAGGCTCGACAGTACCGCCGCGGATCCACCGAACCGTTCCGTGGCACTGACGCCCGCCACGCCCATCGAGGTGCGCTGCAACACGGCGGCCATGTAGGCGAACGACCCGATGGCAAAGATCAGCCAGGACCGTCGTGTGTTCATTCATTCACGGTACCGCCTGCGCCGAGCCACGCGGTGTGCTGCGGAGCGCGATGACGGGGTCGCCCCGGGTCAGGAGGCTAAGCCGTCGTCCTTGCTACGCCGAATCATGAGGAATTTTTCAAGCTCTGCGGCAATCTCGTCTGCCGTAGGCAGTTCGCCGTCTTCGTCGGTGAGCGGGGACCGCAGCGTGCTTCCCTCCATATAGGCGTCGTAGCGTTCCTCGAGTGTGCCCACCAGCTTGGCCAGCTCCCCGTTGTCCCGTACCTGCTCATCGATGCGGGCCACGAAGTCGCGGTTCTGCTCGCGCAAGCGGTCGGTGGGGAAGATCAGCCCTGTCGCCGCACTCGTGCTTTCCAGCGCGGAGAGCGCCGCGGAAGGAAATTCGGTGTCGGCGAGATAGTGCGGGATCAGCAGCACGTATCCCACAATCGACGCCCCGGCAGCCTGCAGACGGTACTCCACCAGGTGCAGAGCCGTTGCGGCGACTTGGGTGTGCGGGCGCCACACAGACATGCTTTCGATCAGGTCTGACCGGTTGCCGCTGACGGTCACGCCGATTGGCCGGGTGTGCGGAACCGGCATGGGAATCGCGTGCACCCAGGTGGTAGACACCACCCGAAAGCGCTGCACGAGCTCGAGCAGGGCCGCCGTGAACTGTTCCCATCGAAAATCGGGCTCAAACCCGGTCAGGAACAGGAACGGCTGGCCGATCTCATCATGGGCCAGGTACAACCGCAGCCGGGCCGGCTGGTAGTCGGTGAGGTGGTCCTGGTCAAAGTAAATGATGGGGCGGCGCGCCCGGTAGTCCAACAGCACGTCCGGGTCGAAACTGGCGACCACGGTGTGCTCAAGGGTGCTGAGCAGGTACTCCGAGAATTGGGAGACGGCGCCACCGGCATCCGCGAATCCGGTTAGGGCCGCCACCAGGTGCAGACCCTCCGGCACATCGCCGGAGTCGGCGTTGAGCTCGTATAGTTCGGCAGGATCATGCATACGTTAACTCTAATCCGAGTGCCGTGACGCGTCGCATTCCGGGCCCGTTCGCCGTGGTGCCGTAAGCGAACAGGCCCGATCGGCCGGCAGTGGCTACCATCGAGGTATGACCGTTCCTGTACTCACCCTGTCAGCCCATGCCCTCATTGACTCCTCCGCAGACATTGTCGTCGTCGCGGCACTGCAAACGGATGCCGGGCCCGAACTACTGGCCGACCCGGCCCTGACCAGGCTCAGCGAACAGCTGTCTGTTCTCGGAGTGACCGGGGCCAAGGACGAACTCGTGCGCGCCGCCGTCTCCTTTATCGACGGCGCACCGGTGCGTGCCGTGGCCATAATCGGTCTGGGCCGCGTGCTCAGCCCTGAGTCCTTGCGCTACGGGGCTGGATCGGCCGTACGGCAGCTGACCGGCGTCGCCGAGTTGGCTTTCGCCGTTCCGACCACCTCGACCGAACAGGTTGCCGCGATCGCCGAGGGCGCAGCCCTCGGCGGGTACTCCTACACCGAGTACCGGCAGAGTTCCCTCGCGGCCACGCGCCGCCCGGCCACCGCCGTCACCGTGCACAGCAGCGACGCTACGTCTTCGGTGATCACCCGAGCAGGCATCGTGGCCAACGCGGTGAGCCTGGTGAAGGATCTGGTGAACACGCCGCCCTCAGATCTGTACCCGAATTCCCTGGCCGAACGGGCCGAACGGGCGGTGGCCGGCCTGCCGATCGACGTCACGATATGGGATGAAGACGACCTCGTTCGCGATGGCTTCGGCGGCATCGCCGGCGTCGGTCAGGGCTCAACCCGCCCGCCGCGGCTGGTGAAGCTGAGCTACTCCCCCGCCGGGGCCGCCACGCACCTTGCCCTCGTGGGTAAGGGCATCACCTTCGACACCGGCGGATTGTCCCTCAAGCCGCCGGCATCCATGGTCGGCATGAAGTACGACATGACCGGTGCCGCGACGGTGCTTGCTGTGATCGAGGCCGCTGCCCGGCTGGAACTGCCCGTGCGCATCACCACCTGGATGTGTATCGCCGAGAACATGCCGTCCGGTTCGGCGATCCGCCCCAACGACGTGCTACGCATGCGCGGCGGGCGCACGGTTGAGGTGTTGAACACGGATGCCGAGGGCCGCCTGGTCCTCGCCGACGGCCTGGTCGCAGCCGGCGAAGAAAACCCCGACGCCATCATCGACGTGGCAACGCTCACCGGTGCCGCCGTCGTGGCACTCGGCAACCGCTACTTCGCAACAATGGGTGACGAGGCTCTGGTTCAGCGCGTTCTCGACGCCAGCCGGTCGGTCGACGAACCGGCCTGGCCCATGCCGCTGCCCGAGGAACTGCGCGCGACGCTCAACTCGGACGTGGCCGATATCGCCAACGCGAAAATCGGCAGCAGCGCCGGCGGCGCCCTGCTGGCCGGCGTTTTCCTGCAGGAATTCATCGGACACCGCACGCCGGTGACGCCCGACGCCGAAAAGACGCGGATTCCGTGGGCCCACCTCGACATCGCCGGACCGGCCCAGAACTCCGGTGGCGCCTGGGGCTACACGGCTGCCGGACCAACCGGCGTGAGCGTTCGGGCGCTGATTCGACTGGCCGAGGACTTTTCCCGCCCGTAGTACAGTCGTAGGGGCAAGAAAAGCTTGCTGATAGACGTTTGCACGTGGCCCGTTTCGGTGGTCGCCGTAGCAGAGTGTGATGCGCGAGGGAGTTTCTGAGTGTCAGAACAAAATTTTGACGTGGTTGTTCTCGGTGGAGGAAGCGGCGGATACGCCGCAGCGCTGCGTTCCGCGCAGCTCGGCTTCACCGTCGGTCTGATTGAGAAAGACAAGCTGGGCGGCACCTGCCTGCACGTGGGCTGTATCCCCACGAAAGCGCTGCTGCACTCGGCTGAGGTTGCCGACGTCAGCCGCGAATCCGCGAAGTACGGCGTGAAAACCAGCTTTGACGGCATCGACATCCAGGCCGTCACCGCGTTCCGCGAAAGCATCGTGTCGAGCAAGTACAAGGGCCTGCAGGGCCTGATCAAGGCGCGGGGCATCACCGTCATCTCCGGAACCGGCCGCCTGATCTCCCCGACCACGGTGCAGGTCGGCGACGACACCATCGTGGGCAAGAACGTCATCCTCGCCACCGGCTCCTACTCCCGCACCCTTCCCGGCCTCGAAATCGGCGGACGGGTCATCACCAGCGAGCAGGCACTCGAACTCGACTTCATTCCCAAGAAGGTCGCCGTCCTCGGCGGCGGCGTGATCGGAGTCGAGTTCGCCAGTGTCTGGAAGTCCTTTGGTTCCGACGTGTCGATCGTGGAGGGGCTCCCCCACCTCGTGCCCATGGAAGAGGAATCCATCTCGAAGCAGTTCGAGCGTGCGTTCCGCAAGCGCGGCATCGAATTCTCGCTCGGCGTGCGCTTTCAGAGCGTCACGCAGAACGACAGCGGCGTCGTCGTCACACTAGAAAACGGCACCACCATCGAAGCAGATATTCTGCTCGTCGCCGTGGGCCGCGGCCCGTCGACGGCCGACCTGGGCTTCGACGAGGTCGGTGTCACCATGGATCGCGGCTTCGTGCTGACCGACGAGCGTCTGGCCACGAACATCCCCGGCGTCTTCGCCGTGGGTGACATCGTTCCCGGTCTGCAGCTGGCCCACCGTGGTTTTCAGCACGGCATCTTCGTCGCCGAAGAAATCGCCGGTATGAACCCGATCGTGGTCGAGGACATCAACATCCCCAAGGTCACCTACTCGGACCCCGAGGTAGCCTCCGTGGGCTACTCCGAAGCCAAGGCCGCCGACAAGTTCGGCGCAGACCAGATCGCGACCTACGAGTACAACCTCGGCGGCAACGGCAAAAGCTCGATCCTCGGCACCACCGGGTCGATCAAGCTCGTGCGCGTGAAGGACGGCCCCGTCGTCGGTGTGCACATGATCGGCGCTCGCGTGGGCGAACTGATCGGGGAAGGCCAGCTCATCGTGAACTGGGAAGCGTACCCCGAGGACATCACTCCCCTGCTGCACGCGCACCCCACGCAGAACGAGGCACTCGGTGAGGCCGTCCTGGCCCTCGCCGGCCAGCCTCTGCACGCGATGTGACGCATCCGCAATTTTTTCGCAGTGCTGCCATTCGGCACGCTGAAGAGACACAACTGGTTTTGAAGGAGACATGCGCATGAGCGAATCCGTCAGCCTCCCGGCACTCGGAGAGAGTGTTACCGAGGGAACGGTCACCCGCTGGCTCAAGAACGAGGGCGACCGCGTGGAGGTCGATGAGCCACTGCTCGAAGTATCGACCGACAAGGTGGACACCGAGATCCCGTCCCCCGTTGCCGGCATTATTGAAGCCATCCTGGTTCAGGAAGACGAAACGGTCGAGGTCGGCACCCCGCTCGTGACCATCGGCGATGGCGCATCCGCGCCCGCCGCTGAGGCCGCTCCGGAGGCTCCGGCCGAGGTGCCCTCCGCCGCGGCCCCGGCCCCGACCGAAGCACCCATCGCCGTCGCGCCCGCCCCGGCCGCTGCACCCGAACCGGTCGCCGCCCCGGCGGCACCGGTCGCAGCTCCCGCACCGGTCGCAGCTCCCGCACCGGCCGCCACTCCGGCACCCGTTGCTCCCCCGGCAGCAGTTCCGGCCGCCGTTCCGGCACCGCCCGTTGCTGCGGCTCCGGCGCCCGTGGCCGCCGCTCCCGCCGCGACCCGTGGTTCGCACGCCGGAACATCCGGTTACGTGACCCCGATCGTGCGCAAACTGGCCAACGAGGCCGGCGTGGACCTGTCCACGATTGTGGGCACAGGGGTCGGCGGACGCATCCGCAAGCAGGACATCATCTCGGCTGTTCCCGCCGCAGCGTCCGAGCTTGCCGCGGCCGCCGTGGAGGTTTCCCCGCTGCGCGGCACGACCCAGCCCATGTCCCGGCTGCGCAAGGTCGTGGCCGAGCGCGCCGTCATCTCCATGCAGTCTTCCGCCCAGCTGACCACGGTCGTCGAAGTGGACGTCACGCGGGTTGCCATGTTGCGTGACAAGGTCAAGGCCGACTTCGCGGCGAAGACGGGCAACAAGCTCTCCTTCCTGCCGTTCTTCGCCCTCGCCGCAGCGGAGGCGTTGCAGTCCAACCCGATCGTGAACGCCACCATCGACGGTGACACGATCGTGTACCCGGCCAGCGAGAACATCAGCATCGCCGTGGACACCGAACGCGGACTGCTCACACCCGTCGTGCGCAATGCCGGAGACCTCGATCTGGCCGGTTTCGCCGCCCAGATCGCCGACCTGGCCGCGCGTACCCGCGACAACAAGCTCAAGCCCGATGAGCTGTCCGGTGGCACCTTCACCCTGACGAACACCGGATCTCGTGGCGCGCTGTTCGACACCCCTGTGGTGTTCCTGCCGCAGAGCGCGATCCTCGGCACCGGGATCGTCTACAAGAAGCCGCTGGTGGTTACCACCGACGGCCTCGATTCCATCGCGATCCGGTCCAGCGTGTATCTCGCGCTGTCGTACGACCACCGCATCATCGACGGTGCGGATGCCGCGCGCTTCCTCACCACGATGAAGGCACGACTCGAAGCGGGCGCCTTCGAGGCCAACCTCGGTATCTGAGCGGTGACCGTGGCCTAGCCGCGTACTGCCCGAACCTCACACGCCAGTCGGTTTCCCCTGTCACCAGGACGGATGCCGGCTGGCGTTGTGTCGTTCCGGGCCCGGCAGGTACCGTGCCGGCATCATCTCGAGGGCGGCAACCATCCTGCGGGCCACCCGCCGGGTGACCGTGCTGCTTCGGGCCGCTTGCCGAATCGCCCTGCGGCCCGTGCCTGGTGCGCCATCCAGCACGGTGTCGGCTACGGCAGGCATGGCCTGATCTGCCCGGGCTGCCGGGGTTGGCGGGGTTGGCGGGGTTGTCGGTGCCACGACGGGGTGCAGGGGAACGGCCGCGGCCCAGTCGAAGAGCACCTGCTCCAGATGCGGCAGGCACGGGCGAAAGGGCGACGCGGCGGCGGCCGCCGCGTATCGGGCCAGAACGTGCTCGGCCTGCTGAGATGCGGGAACGCCCGGATCCAGGCCGTCCAGCGTGCCCCGAACCAGTCGCTCGATGCGGGCGTACTCGGCGCGCAGCATCGGCACCCGCTCCGCGCCGCCGGGCAAATCCTCGAGGGCTCCCAGGCCCATCAGCACGGGGCGCCCGGAGAGATCAACGAGCACCGTGGCCAGGCTCAGTTCCGCGTGCACAAAGCCGACCTCGTGCAGGCCGCTCAACGTCGCCAGAATCGGCCCCAGAATTGTTACGGCTTCTCCGGGAAGCAGCAGGGTCGAGCTCTGGTGCAGGTATCGCGCCAGTGATTCTCCTTCCACCCGTTCCACCACCAGGCAGGTGCCGCCGCCGCTGAGCGACGTCACGTCGATCAGCGTCGGCAGTCCCGGCACGATACCCGCACGACCGGCAGACAGGGCCTGAACTTCGCGTTGAAGCCGCTCGGCCGGTGTCTCGGGCCCGAAGACCTTCAACGCAACGGTGTCACCCCGGTCCGAATAGCCCAGGAACACGTCGGCGCAGCGTCCTGAGCCGAGCCGGCGCACCGCTCGATAGCCGGCGACCCGGTCGGGAACCGGGGCCGGCGGTCTGTCCAACGGTGCGGATGTCGGGTGTGCCCGTGCCGCGGCTGACCAGGGTGATCTCATGGCTTCATCCTCTCTGGAGCGCGACCCCGCAGGGGGGATTACCTCCAATCCGTGCACTATCCAGCGCCCCACGACCCTGTGCAGAGTGCGGCTAGACTGTGCCCATGCTCGACTTTGTCGTCGCGGGGCTAAGCGCCAACTCCGTGCCGTATGTTGAGGGCCTTGAGCTCCAACGCGCAGTCCACCGTTCCGTCGTCTCCGGAGAAAAACCGGACACCGTGATCTTCCTGGAGCATCCCGCCGTGTATACGGCCGGAAAACGCACCCAGCCAGAGGAACGCCCCACCGACGGCACCCCCGTCATTGATGCGGACCGGGGAGGCAAGATCACCTGGCACGGTCCCGGGCAGCTCGTGGGGTATCCCATACTGCACCTCGCCGAACCCGTCGATGTCGTGGGCTATGTGCGTCGGCTGGAGGGCCTGCTCATCACCGTGCTGGCCGGCTTCGGCATCACTGGAGTGCAGGTTGCCGGCCGTTCCGGAGTCTGGGTGGGTGAACCCGGCCGTGAAGACAAAATCGCGGCCATCGGCATCCGTGTCGCCGAGGGGGTCACCATGCATGGTTTCGCCCTCAACTGCAACAATTCCCTCGACGCCTACGCGCAGATCATCGCCTGCGGAATCCGCGATGCCGGCGTGACCACCATGTCCCGAGTGCTCGGACGAGGGGTCTGCCCCGACGAACTGCTCGTGCCCCTGCAGCACGCATTCCTGACGGTGTTCGACGCTGCCGCGCCGACAGCATCCGTTCCCCCCCGTTCAGAATCTTCATCAGCAACACGTTCATCACCGACATTTTCGTCAGCAACACAGTCAGAAGGAGTCCCGCGATGAGCGCCGTACCCGAAGGACGCAAACTGCTCCGTCTCGAAATTCGCAACGCGGAAACCCCCATTGAACGTAAGCCGGAGTGGATCAAGACCGTCGCGAAAATGGGTCCGGAATACCGCAAACTGCAGAACCTGGTCAAGAGCGAAGGGCTGCACAC
The DNA here is from genome assembly GCA_038208655.1 of Actinomycetales bacterium. GTDB lineage: Bacteria > Actinomycetota > Actinomycetes > Actinomycetales > Microbacteriaceae > Cryobacterium. The sequence goes on along the minus strand of JBBQYN010000005.1, from coordinate 12,370 downwards.
GGTCTGCCAGGAAGCCGGCTGTCCCAACATCTTCGAGTGCTGGGAAGACCGTGAGGCCACGTTCCTGATCGGCGGTTCGCAGTGCACGCGGCGGTGCGATTTCTGCCAGATCGACACGGGCAAACCGGCTGCCTACGACACCGACGAACCCCGCCGGGTGGGCGAATCCGTCGTGAGCATGAACCTGCGCTACGCCACCGTGACCGGCGTCGCTCGAGATGATCTTCCCGACGAGGGAGCCTGGCTCTACGCCGAGACGATCCGACAGATTCACCAGCAGAGCGTGGGTACCGGTGTGGAGATTCTGGTGCCGGACTTCTCGGGTAACCCCGACCATCTCGCGCAGGTTTTCGACGCCCAGCCCGAGGTCTTCGCCCACAACGTGGAGACCGTTCCGCGCATCTTCAAACGAGTCCGGCCCGCGTTTCGCTACGATCGGTCCCTCGACGTGCTGACCCAGGGACGCAACGCCGGCCTGATCACCAAGTCCAACCTGATTCTGGGCATGGGCGAAGAACGTGCCGAAGTCAGCCAGGCCCTGCAGGACCTGCACGATGCCGGCACCGACATCATCACCATCACGCAGTACCTGCGTCCCAGCGCCCGTCATCTTCCCGTTGCGCGCTGGGTTCGGCCGGAAGAGTTCGTGGAGCTCAACGCCGAGGCCGAAGAGATCGGCTTTCTCGGCGTACTGTCCGGCCCCCTGGTTCGATCCTCCTACCGGGCCGGACGTCTTTGGGCGCAGTCCATGAGCAAGAGCGGGCGCACGGTGCCCGAGCAGTTGCGCCCCCTCGCGGATGCATCGTTCGGTTTTGCGCAGGCCGTATCGTGACCGATGCGGTCATCGAACATTCGGGTGACTGGGTAGTCTAGACCCATGGCACGCAGCACGGAGAAGACTCCTCGTAAACCCAAAAAGGCAAAGAAGACCGGTCGCATTAAGCAAATGTGGCAGGTCTATCAGATGACCAAACGCTATGACCCGAAGATTTCGTGGATACTGCTGTTGGGATTCCTGATTCCCGTGGTGATCACCGTCGGGCTGGCGTTGCTGTTGACGCCGGGGAACGTCTTCTCGATCGTGCTGTGGGCGGTGTCCGGAGTACTCTCCGGCATCCTGGTGATGCTGATCATTCTGGGTCGCCGCGCCGAAAAGGCCGCCTACTCCCAGATTGAGGGCCAGCCTGGCGCCGTCGGAGCCGTGTTGCGCAGCTCTCTCAAGCGCGGCTGGGTGGGCAGTGAAATGCCCGTGGCCGTCAACGCGAAGACGCAGGACGCCGTGTATCGTGCGGTCGGGCGTGGTGGCGTGGTGCTGATCGGGGAAGGCCCCCGGACCCGTACGACGAAGATGATCGACGAGGAACGTCGCAAGATCTCTCGCGTGCTCGGCACCGTGACCGTCACAGTGCTGGCCGTCGGCCCCGATGACAACGCCATCCCGCTGCACAAGCTGGCTGCGAAGCTGACCCGTATCAAGCCGACACTGACCAAGGCCGAGGTGCTGGCCGTGAACAACCGGCTCAGCTCGCTGGGCACGAAGTTGCCCATCCCCAAGGGTGTTGACCCGATGAAGGCCCGGCCGCAGCGCGGCTGATCTGCTGCACTTCGTCACAACAGGCCGGACCGGATGGTCCGGCCTGTTGGGTCCCCGGGGTGTACCTAGGGTGTGATCAGGCCGAGCGCAGCAGGACGGTGCCGGCAATTTTGTCGTGGAAGCCGCGCTGGTCTGAATCCCAGACGAGGGCCGGCAGCACCAGTCCCAGCAGCACGCTGCGCAGGACCGGTCGCCACACGCCGATCCAGCCGGACCCCAGAGGCACCGTGCGCAGACCCACCAGGCGCTGGCCGAGGCTCCCACCGATCGTGGGGATGAAGAGCATCTGCAGCAGCACGAACGTGGCCAGGGTGGCGATCGGATCGTAATTGAAAAACACCACCGATACGGCCACCGCTGTGGCCCAGTCCACCGTGACGCCGGCGAACCGTCGACCGAACCGGCCGACCGATCCGGGTCCGGTCCGTGGCAGGCCCAGGCGTTCGCCGGGCCACCGACTCGGAGGAAGTGATCCAAAGCTGATAGATTTTGAGGGAGAGTCCGGCACGTGACGAGTCTACCCAGCCACCCGACGTAACACGCGGGAAACATAAACGTCACGGTCGGGAAATCCCACCCCACTATTCTCAGTGGACCGCAGTGCGTTCACTCGCAGTGTGCGACTTGAGATCTACGCCCCCGTCGTTTGGAGTAAACCCGCATGTTCCGCGATTCGTCAGAAGTGCTCAAATTCATCAAGGACACTGACGTGAAGTTCCTTGACATCCGTTTCACCGACCTGCCCGGCGTGCAGCAGCACTTCAACATTCCTGCTGCCACCGTCGACGAGGAATTCTTCACCGTCGGCCAGATGTTTGACGGCTCCTCGATCCGCGGTTTCGCGTCGATCCACGAGTCCGACATGCAGCTGATCCCGGATGTCTCCACCGCGTACCTGGACCCGTTCCGCGCCGAGCGCACCCTGGTGATGCTCTTTGACATCTACAACCCCCGCAACGGCGAGGTTTACTCCAAGGACCCGCGCCAGGTCGCCAAGAAGGCTGAGAAGTACCTCGCCTCCACCGGCATCGGCGACACCGCATTCTTCGGCTCCGAAGCCGAGTTCTACATCTTTGACGACGTGCGCTACGAAGTGAACCAGCACACCAGCTTCTACTCCGTCGATTCCAGCGAAGGCGCTTGGAACTCCGGCAAGAAGGAAGAGGGCGGCAACCTCGCCAACAAGACCCCCTTCAAGGGCGGATACTTCCCCGTCAGCCCCGTCGACCAGCACGTCGACATGCGTGACGACATCTGCCTCAAGCTGATCGACTCGGGTCTGACCCTGGAACGCAGCCACCACGAGGTCGGCACCGGCGGACAGGGTGAGATCAACTACAAGTTCGACACCATGGTCCACGCAGCCGATGACCTGCTCAAATTCAAGTACATCGTGAAGAACACGGCACACGAATGGGGCAAGACCGCCACCTTCATGCCTAAGCCCCTCTTCGGCGACAACGGGTCGGGTATGCACACCCACCAGTCCCTGTGGGCAGACGGCAAGCCGCTGTTCTACGACGAAGCCGGCTATGGCGGACTCTCCGACCTGGCTCGCTGGTACATCGGTGGCCTGCTCAAGCACGCTCCGGCCGTGTTGGCGTTCACCAACCCCACGGTGAACTCCTACCACCGTCTCGTGCCCGGCTTCGAAGCCCCGGTCAACCTGGTCTACTCGGCCGGTAACCGTTCCGCGTCGATCCGTATCCCGCTCACGGGCACGAACCCGAAGGCCAAGCGCCTCGAGTTCCGCGCCCCCGACGCTTCCGGTAACCCGTACCTGGCGTTTGCGGCACAGCTGATGGCCGGCCTGGACGGCATCAAGAACCGTATCGAGCCGCACGAGCCCGTCGATAAGGACCTCTACGAGCTGCCGCCCGAGGAAGCCAAGAACATCCCCCAGGTTCCCGCGTCCCTCGAGGAAGCCCTGCAGGCCCTCGAGGCCGACCACGACTTCCTGCTCGCCGGAAACGTGTTCACCCCGGAACTGATCGAAACCTGGATCAGCTACAAGCGCGAGAACGAGATCAAGCCGCTGGCCCAGCGTCCGCACCCGTTCGAGTTCGAACTGTACTACGGCGTCTAAGCAGCACCCGCGTCACCGCACGACACAAAAACGGGATCGGCCTGCGGCCGGTCCCGTTTTTGTGCGTGCGGTGGTCGCCGAGTGGTCAGGCGGTCGCGCCGGATCGCTCCACCGGGCCGTAGAAAAGCCGCTCGAAGACCGCCCGTGAGCGACGGGTCACGGCCAGGTAGTCCTCTTCCAAAGCGTTGGCCGAACCCGGCGGGTACTCCAATACTCGGGCGATTGCTTCCAACTGGGTGCGGTCGGTGGGCAACACGTTGGACGTCTGATTGGTCCACAGGGTGATCGCGGACCGTACCCGGGAGGCGAACAGCCAGGCCGCCCGAAGCGTCTCGGCGTCGACGTCGCTGACCAGGCCGGCGTGCACCGCTTCGGTCAGCGCGTCGAGAGTCGACGTAGTCCGCAGCGCCGGAATCGCATGGGCGTGCTCCAGCTGCAGCAGCTGCACGAACCATTCCACGTCGCTGAGTGAGCCCCGCCCGAGTTTCAAGTGCCGGTTAGGGTCGGCGCCCTGCGGCAGACGTTCCTTCTCGACCCGGGCCTTGATGCGCTTCACCTCGCGCACCTCCTGCTCGGCGATGCTGGCCGGGTAGCGCACCGGATCGGCGACATGCTCGAAGTCCCGCAACAGCTGGGTATCGCCGGCCACGCCATGGCCCCGCAGCAGGGCCTGCGCTTCCCAGGTGAGCGACCACCGCCGGTAGTACGCCTGGTACGAGTCCAGCGACCGCACGACGGGTCCGTTGCTCCCCTCTGGCCGCAACCCGATATCAAGGTCGAGCGGCAGCCGGGTGTCCTCGGTCAGGCGTTTGAGCTCCCGCACGATGAAACCTGCCCGGTCGTGCGCGGCGGAATCCTGCAATGAGCCGGGACGGAAGACGTAGAGCACGTCAGCGTCGGAACCGAAACCCAGCTCGGAGCCTCCGTAGCGTCCCATGCCGATCACCGCGAACTCGATACCGTCCGTCGCGGTGCCGCGCAGGTCGTCACCGCGGATGGCCGAGAGCACACCCTGAATAAACGTGGTCGTCACATTGGTGAGTGCCACAGCGAGTTCGTCGATGCTGATCTGCCCCAGAATCGAGGAGAACGCGAGGCGCAGCATCTCGCGGCGGCGTGCCGTGCGCAGAATCGATGCCGCCGCATCCGCACTGCCGTGCCGGGTCAGCACGGCGCGCGCCTCGTCTTGCAACGCCTCGAGGGAGCGAGGCCTCAGGTCGTCTTCGTCTTCAAGCCAGGCGACGGATTCGGGGATGGTCTCGAGCAGTTCCCCGACGAAACGGGACCCGGACAGCACTCGGGTGAGGCGTTCGGCAGCGCCCGATGAATCCCGCAACATGCGCAAGAACCAGTACGTGGAACCGAGGTTGTCGCTGAGCCGGCGAAAGGCGAGCAGTCCGTAATCGGGGTCGGCGCCCTGCGAAAACCACTGCAACATGACCGGCAGCAGGTGACGTTGGATGGAGGCACGCCGGGACACCCCGCTGGACAGCACGCTGATGTGCGCCAGTGCCCCCTGGGTGTTGCGAAAGCCGATTGCGGCCAGACGGGCCTCCGCCTGCGCGCTGGTGAGGTTGAGCCCCTCGGCGGGCAGCGCGGCCACGGCCGACAGCAGCGGCCGGTAGAACAGTCGCTCGTGAAGACCTCGCACGCGCAGCTTAATCTCTGTCCAGCGGCGAGTCAGGTCAGCGGCGCTAGTCCCCAGACCTGTGGCGCGGGCCAAAATGCGCAGGCTGGCCTCATCGCGGGGAACCAAGTGCGTGCGTCGCAGCCGATGCAGCTGGATACGGTGTTCCATCAAACGCAACATGCGATAGTCCAACGCGAAATCGGCGGCCTCCGCCCGGCCCACGTAGCCGCCGTCGGCCAGGGCCGTCAAAGCCGGCAGGGTACCGGGCTGGCGTACCGAGTCGTCGCTCTGGCCGTGCACGAGCTGCAGCAGCTGCACCGTGAACTCGATGTCACGCAGTCCCCCCGGCCCAAGCTTGAGCTGCACGTCGACCTCGTCGTCGGGAATGTTCTGGGTGACGCGCTCCCGCATTCGCTGCACCGAATCGACGAAGTTCTCCCGGCTGGCACTGCTCCACACCTTCGGTGACACCGCAGCCAGGTACCGCGCCCCGAGGTCACGATCTCCGGCCAACGGGCGAGCCTTGAGCAGCGCCTGAAACTCCCAACTCTTGGCCCAGCGGTCGTAATAGGCGACGTGGGATTCCAGAGACCGCACCAGGGCGCCGTTTTTGCCTTCGGGGCGCAGGTTAGCGTCGACCTCCCAGAGCTCGGGCTCGACATCCGTTTCGTGCAGTCCCCGCATGATCAGCATGGCCAGGCGGGTGGCGATCTCGACGGCGCGGGCGGAATCGATTCCCTCTCCCCCGTCGGCGACGAAGATCACGTCGACGTCGCTGATGTAGTTGAGTTCCCGGGCCCCGGCCTTGCCCATGCCGATGACCGCGAAGCGCGTCGCGCGCACCTCAGCTTCGGGAAACGTGGCCCGGCCGGAGCCGTCACCCGAGACCAGCCGGCGTGCCACGGCCAGAGCGGCGTCCAGAGAGGCGGCAGCCAGATCGGCCAGGCTCTGCGCGACGGCATGCACGCCGGCCACAGGGTCGCTCTGCTCCAGGTCGAATGCCGCCATCTCGGCCAGCCGGCGACGATACCGCACCCGCAGCGCGCTCCACGCCCGATTTTCGGGCAGCGACGCGAACCCCTCCACCGCCTCGACGCTGGCGAGCATGTCGTCGGCGAGTTCGGTGGCGCTCGGCAGCCGCAGAGACTCCCCGTGCAGCACGGTGAGTTCCTCTGGGTGACGCAGAAAGAATTCCGCCAGACCGGTCGACGCTCCGAGCACCCGGATCAGCCGTTGCAGTGCGCCCGGCTGGTCGCACAGCCGCACGAGGTCGTCGGGCGACTGCCGCAGCAGATCGACGAGGGACCCCAGCGCCACGTCAGGATCAGCTGCAAGCGTGAGCAGGGCCAGCAGTTCCCGCGTCGTCGGCGTCAGCTGCGCGGCCGCGTGGGCATCGAGCTGGGCCCGCACTTCGGCCAGCCGCAGCCGCGCCTCACCGAAATCGGCGAAACCGACCCTGGCCAGGTCGGTCAGGGTCAGCTCGTTCCGCGCCATCGCGTACCGGTCGATGAGAGCTCCTAGAGCATCTCGAGATTTTTACGCAGCTCGAAGGGCGTCACCTGCGAGCGGTATTCCCGCCACTCCTGACGCTTGTTGAGCAGCACAAAGTTGAACACGTGCTCTCCAAGAGTCTCGGCGACGAGTTCGGAGTCCTGCATCAGCTGGATGGCATGGTCCAGGCTCGCCGGTAGCTGCGCGTACCCGAGCGCACGACGCTCGGTGTCGCTGAGGCTCCACACGTTGTCTTCGGCCTCCGGCGGCAACTCGTAGCCCTCGTCGATTCCCTTGAGCCCGGCGGCGAGCATCAGTGAGAACGCCAGGTAGGGGTTGGCCGCGGAGTCGATGGCGCGGTACTCCACGCGGGAACTCTGACCTTTGTTGGGCTTGTACAGCGGCACCCGAATGAGGGCGGAGCGGTTGTTGTGGCCCCAGCACACGAAGCTGGGGGCTTCGTCGCCTCCCCAGAGACGTTTGTAGGAGTTCACGAACTGGTTCGTGACGGCGGTGATCTCGGGGGCGTGCTTGAGCAGCCCGGCGATGAACGACCGGCCCGTCTTGGACAGCTGGTACTGCGCGCCGGCCTCGTAGAAGGCGTTGGAGTCGCCCTCGAACAGAGAAAGGTGCGTGTGCATGCCCGATCCGGGGTGCTCCGACATGGGCTTAGGCATGAACGTGGCGTAGACGCCCTGCTCGATGGCCACCTCTTTGACGACCGTGCGGAAGGTCATGATGTTGTCGGCCGTGGTGAGCGCGTCCGCGTAGCGCAGGTCGATTTCGTTCTGGCCGGGGCCGGCCTCGTGGTGGCTGAATTCCACCGAGATTCCGAGGTCCTCGAGCATGCGCACGGACCGACGCCGAAAATCGTGCGCGGTGCCACCGGGCACATTGTCGAAGTAGCCGGCCGAGTCCACCGGCACGGGACCATTCTTGCCATACTTGCTGGACTTGAGCAGGTAGAACTCGATCTCAGGATGCGTGTAGAACGTGAATCCACGATCTGCAGCCTTTGCGAGGGTGCGCTTGAGCACGTTGCGCGGATCGGCGACGGCGGGCTGCCCATCGGGGGTGGTGATGTCGCAGAACATGCGGGCGGTCGGGTCGACTTCACCGCGCCAGGGCAGGATCTGGAAAGTGGTGGGGTCCGGGTGCGCCAAGACATCCGCTTCATAGGAACGGGTCAGGCCTTCAATGGCCGAGCCGTCGAAACCGAGGCCCTCGTTGAAGGCACCCTCGACCTCCGCAGGAGCGATCGCCACCGATTTGAGAGTGCCGACCACGTCGGTGAACCACAGTCGAATGAACTTGATTCCCCGCTCTTCAATGGTGCGGAGAACGAAATCACGTTGCTTGTCCATTCAGGCCCCTTCTGGCTCCCTCCTAGGTTACCCGTGCGCACTGCAGTGCTGCTCCACCCGTCCTGCGCGGCGTGCCGCCGCCCGGAACGGCTGACTAGACTCAAGGAATGTCAGAGCCTTCAGCCCCGATCCCCGAGCAGACCCCCTTCGGCCAGGCCTCCCCCGGGCCCAAGCGGGTGCGCACGAGGCACTTTCACACGGCCAAGGTCGACGGGGTGCCCATCACCGGCCTCACCAGCTATGACATGCTCACCGCGCAAATTTTCGACCAGGCCGGTATCGATTTTCTGCTCGTCGGCGACTCCGCCGGGAACAACGTGTTCGGCTACGAGACCACGCTGCCGGTCACGGTGGACGAACTGATCCCCCTGACCCGTGCGGTCGCACGAGCCGTGACCCGGGCCCTGGTGGTTGCCGACATGCCGTTCGGCTCGTACGAGAACGGGCCCGAGCAGGCCCTGCAGACTGCTGTGCGGTTCATGAAAGAGGCGCAGGCGCATGCCGTGAAGCTCGAGGGTGGGGTGCGCAGCGTGGACCAGATCCGCCGCATTGTGTCCGCCGGGATTCCCGTGATGGGCCATGTCGGGTTCACCCCGCAGAGCGAGCACGGTCTGGGTGGCCACATGATCCAGGGCCGCGGCGCCGCCGCCGAGCGCCTCATCGAAGACGCCCTCGCGGTGCAGAACGCCGGCGCGTTCGCCGTGGTCCTGGAAATGGTGCCCTCAAGCGTGGCCGCGCAGGTCACCGCAGCTCTGGAGATCCCCACGATCGGCGTCGGCGCCGGTCCGTCGGTGGACGGGCAGCTGCTGGTCTGGACGGACTTCGCGGGCATGACCGGTGGTCGGGTGCCGCGTTTCGTGCGCCAGTACGCCGACCTCCGCGGTGTGCTCACCGAAGCGGTGCAGAATTTTCGTGCCGACGTGAATTCCGGAGAGTACCCGGCGCCCGAACACGGCTACGAGTAGCGGGCGACGCCGACAAGCGTCGCCGGTCAGTCGTCGTCGCGGGCTTCTTCGGCTGCCCACGCGGCGCTGTTCTCGCGCAGTTTCTCAACGGCGTGACCGGCAGCTTCGGCCGAGTCGAACGGGCCCACTCGGTCGACGGACGGCGACTGCATGCCCTGCTCCACGGCTCCGGTGCGCATGTTGTACCAGTACTGGTGTTCTGTGTCTGCGGCCATAGGCTAGATCCTATGCCTAAGAATTCCAGTGGTCACCTCATTTCCGGCGCGGTTTCTGCAACCCGCCCCGTTCCCGCGCACATTGTTCGTCCCGAGTATGTGGGAAGGAAAGGACCGGCGGAGTTCACCGGCTCGGACGTGTACAGCGCCGAACGGATCGAGCTGATTCGGGCATCCGGTCAGATCGCGGCGCGCGCCATCGAAGCGGTCGGCCACGCGATTCGCCCGGGCGTCACCACCGAGGAACTCGACCAGGTCGGCCACGACTACCTGGTCGCCCACGACGCGTACCCCTCAACGCTCGGCTACCGTGGGTACCCGAAGTCGCTGTGCAGCTCGGTCAACGAGGTCATTTGCCACGGCATCCCCGACACCACCGTGCTCGAAGACGGCGACATCGTGAACATCGACATCACGGCGTTCAAGAACGGTGTGCACGGCGACACGAACGTGACCTTCATCGTGGGCGAGGCCAGCGACGAGGTCGCCCTGCTGGTGGAACGCACCCGGGAAGCCCTGAACCGCGGCATCAAGGCGGTCGCGCCGGGCCGCCAGGTCAACGTGATCGGCCGCGCCATCGAGTCCTATGCGAAACGCTTCAACTACGGCGTGGTGCGCGATTACACCGGCCACGGCGTCGGCGAGGCCTTCCACTCGGGCTTGATCATTCCGCACTATGATTCCGCTCCGCGATACGACACGGTCATGGAGGTGGGCATGGTGTTCACCATCGAACCCATGCTGACCCTGGGGTCCACCGAAGCGGATATTTGGGCTGACGACTGGACCGTCACCACCCGTGACAAGAGCATCACCGCGCAATTCGAGCACACCCTGGTCGTCACCGAACGCGGCGCCGAGGTGCTCACCCTGCCGTAACGGGTAGCTTTAGGGTATGAGTGCAACGACGGCCATTGGAATTGACATCGGCGGAACCGGCATCAAGGGTGCGGTGGTCGATCTGGCCACCGGTGCCCTGCTGTCGGATCGGGTGAAGCTGCCCACCCCGAAGGGCGGGCGGCCGCAGGACATCATCGACACCACCCGCGCCCTGCTGGAGACGGTGTCTGCCGGGGTCGGCACGCTCCCGGTGGGGGTGTGCTTTCCTGCCGTGGTCAAAAACGGACGCACGATGAGCGCCGCCAACGTGTCGGACAAATGGATCGGGTTGGCCGCCGAGGAGCTCTTCGAGCAGGGCCTGGGCACCCCGATCCACTTCGTGAACGACGCCGACGCCGCCGGATACGCCGAAGCGCGTTTCGGTGCCGCAAAGGACGTGGCCGGTGTTGTGCTGCTCACCACCCTGGGCACGGGAATCGGCTCCGCGCTGATCAATGACGGCGTGCTGGTACCCAACACCGAGCTGGGCCACCTCGAAATCGACGGCCGGGACTACGAGACGAAAGCCGCCTTCTCGGCCAAGGAGAAGGAGAACCTGAGCTGGGAAAAGTGGGCCTCCCGCCTGCAGAAGTACTACAGCACGCTCGAGAAGCTGTTCTCCCCCGACCTGTTCGTGGTCGGCGGCGGTGTGTCGAAGTATCACAAGGAGTTCCTGCCGCTGCTAAAGCTGACGACGCCGATCATCCCGGCTGTGCACCGCAACAACGCCGGCATTCTCGGTGCGGCCGCCCTCGCCGCGGCCGGCCGCGACCAGGTCGCCAGCGCCGCCGCCACGGTCACCACCGAGTAGACGGATGCCGCGCTTCGCCCCGGCCAACCCGGATGGCACCGAGCTCTCCTCCGCGACGCTCGACAGCGTCGACAAGGTATTCCGCGAGCATCAGGCCCGGGGCGCCGCGCCGAGCATGGTCTGGGCAACGTTCGGCCGCTCCGGGCTGCTGCGGTTCGGGCACGCCGGGCACGCCGCGGACGGAACGGAGCCCGGCCCGGACACCGCCTACCGGATCGCGTCCTGCACGAAAAGTTTCACCGCTGCGACGGTGCTCGCCCTGCGCGACGCCGGAGCGTTGAACCTCGACGACCCGGTGACCCGCTTCGTACCGGGGCTCGCCCAGGTGACCCTGCCCGGCACCGGTGCCCCGGTGCCGACGGTACGGATGCTCTTGACCATGTCGGCAGGCTTCCCGACCGACGACCCCTGGGCCGACCGGCAGGAAGGTCTCAGCCGGGCGGGCTTCGATGACCTTGTGGGGCGAGGCCTGTCCTTCGACTCACTGCCCGGCACCCGATTCGCGTATTCCAATCTGGGGTACGCGCTGCTGGGACGGGTCATCGAGCAGGCCAGTGGGCGCGACTACCGTGACCTCGTCGCCGAACTGTTTCTCGGCCCCCTCGGGCTGACGGGCACGAGCTTCGACAGCCAGGTGCCGGCATCCGGCGGTGTCGCCGCGGGCACGCGCTGGCTCGATACTCGCTGGCAGAGCCTGCCATTCTCGCCGCCCGGGGCGTTCTCCCCGATCGGAGGGCTGTTCAGCACTGTGACGGACCTGACCCGGTGGGCCCGCTGGCTGGCCGATGCCTTCGACCATGCCACACCCGAGGCGGCGACGTCGCCGCTCTCCCGTGCGTCCCGACGTGAGATGCAGCAACAGCACCGGTTCGTACCGGCGCTGCCGGCGCATCCCACCGGCTACGGCCTGGGCCTCTTCGTCGAACAGTACGAGCATTCCGGCCCGGTGGTCTCACATTCGGGCGGCTACCCGGGATTCTCTGCCCATATGCGCTGGTCGGCAGCCAGTGGCGTGGGCGTGCTCGCGTTCGCCAACGCCACGTTTTCCCGCGCAGCAGTCGCCAGCGTGCGGGCCTTCGACCTGCTGCTGGCCGAGCGTTCGCCGCCACGCCCGGCGCTCTGGAACGCGACCCGGGCCGCGCAGCACACCGTGACCGGGCTACTGCGGCACTGGGATGACGACACGGCTCGGGCCCTGTTCGCCGAGAACGTCGCCCTCGACGACTCCCTCGAGCGTCGGGTCGGGCACATCACCGGCGCTGTGGCCGCCGTCGGAGGCCTCCTCCCCCCAGCCTCACCGCCGGCCGGGCGCGCCGCTGCGATGTCTTCCGGGCA